>JAEXPL010000431.1 GCA_023446865.1 Verrucomicrobiota bacterium
TGGCTGTGCGCCTCGACCTTGTCCTGCACCAGACCGACGCGCTTGACCTTGAGCGCCTCGAACTCCTCGGCCAACACGCGGTTGTAGCCCGGCCGCACGTAGATCGTCGTGTCGTGCGGAGCAGGAATTCGGAAAAAGTGTTTCCGGGAGATGGGCATGGGCGCGGGGCCAGCAAGGGACCGAACGCGGGGAAAGGCAATCCGCCGGCCGCCGTGAGGCCGGCCCCTCTGGCCGGGTTCGTCGCCCCCGGCTACAGCAGAAGGCGAACCGCGGTTCGATCCGGCGCATCCGGGTGCAACCGGCGCCCCGCCTCGTCCCGTTTTCCTCCTTCCCTCGCCCGCCCCGCTGCGGCACCTCTTGGCCATGATTCTCGACGTCCTCCCGGTCCGCACCGGCAACGCCCCGGAGAACATGGCGCACGACTTTCTCCTGCTCCAGCGCTACCCGCGCGCCACGGCCGCCCGGTTCCGCCACTACGGCTGGCGCGGCCCGGCATGGACTTTCGGCTACAGCCAGAAGATCGCCTTCGTGCGCGCCCAGCTCCCGGCCGACGCCCGCGACCTCTGCCGGCGCACCACCGGCGGCGGTGTCGTCGACCATACCGACGACTGGACCTACGCGCTCGTCATCCCCCGCGGCCACGCACTCTACGACGCCCGCGCCACCGAGAGCTACCGCGTCGTCCACCAGGCCTTGGCCGACGCGCTCGTCGAACAATCCATCCCGGCTGAACTCGAGAAACGTGCCGCCACGCTCGACGAGAACGAGCCGGCCGCGCCCGGCCCGGCCGCCACCGCCGCCGCCGGTCCCGCCGGCGTGTGCTTCCAGCGCGCCGAGGTGTACGACGTCGTCCACACCACCAGCCGCCACAAGATCGCCGGCGCCGCCCAGAAACGGAACAAGCACGGCCTGCTCCTGCAGGGCTCGCTCTGGAAACCCTCCTGCGCCGCGCCCGTCGATTGGGACCAGTTTCACGACGCCTTCACCACCCGCCTCGCCGCCACGCTCGCCGCCGTGATCGAGCAGCCCGGCTGGCCCGAGTTCAACTACGACGAGGAGCAGGCCCTCATCGACCAGTACTCGACCCCAGAGTGGATCGAGTACCGGTGAGGACGGGAACCGACCAGCGCCAGCCGTGTCGCTGGTTTTGCGGTTGAGCCACCTCGACCGCCGCCGTTTCTTCCTCGCGCTTTTCCACCCAACCCTCGCCCCTTCCTCGCCATGAAGCGTTTCCTCCGCTCGTTCGCCGTGCTTCTCGCGCTCGGCTTCGCCCTCACCCAGTTCTCCGGCTGCCTCGCGGTCGTCGCTGGCGCCGCGGGCGGCACGGTCGCCTACGTCAAGGGCGCCCTGCAGGTGAATCTCGACGGCACGATCGAACAGGTCGACAAGGCGTCCGTCGCCGCCGTCAAGGAGCTCAAGTTCGTCCTCGTCTCCGACCGGGTCGACGCGATCTCCGGCGAGGTCGTCGCCCGCACCGCCAAGGATGTGAAGGTGCAGATCCTGCTCAAGAAACTCACCGAGAAGACCACCCAGGTCGACATCCGCATCGGCACCTTCGGCGACCGGATCGTCTCGCAGCAGATCCTCGACGAGATCCGCAACAACCTCTGACCGGCCGTCGTTTCTTCGGGGATCGCACACCCGTCGGCGAGGCCGGCGCCCCGCCTCACCCCTTCGGCAAATCCTTCGCGCGGACCACGCACACGGCGGTCGTGCCGTCGGCCAGCACCGGCCACTCGAACGGCACGCCGGGAAACTCCGCCGCCATCACGTCGCGCAGGCCCCCCACCTCGATCGCCAGCACCCCGCCGGCGGTGAGCCGCGCCCGCGCCTCGCGGACGATACGGCGCACCAGGTCCATGCCGTCGGCCCCGCCGTCGAGGCCGAGCCGCGGCTCGTGTTTGAGCTCCGGCGACAGATGGTCGCACAGCTCCGACGGCTCGTAGGGCGGGTTGGCCACGATCAGGTCGTACTTCTCGTTCTCCAGCGCCCCGAACAGGTCGCCCTGCCGCAGCTCCACCCGGCCGGCGAGGCGATGCAGCAGGATGTTGTGCTCGGCGACGTCGAGCGCCTCGTTCGAGAGGTCGGTGGCCGAGACGAACGCCCCGGGAAACTGGTGTGCGAGCAGGATCGCGAGGCAGCCGCTGCCGGTGCACAGCTCGAGGATCCGCTTGGGCTGGCGCAACCCGAGCCACGCGCCGAAGCCCGGTTTCCCCTGGATGAGCTCCACGAAATACGAACGCGGGATCAGCGTGTGCTCGTTCACCGCGAACCGGTGCCCGCCCAGCCACGCCTCGCCCGTCAGGTACGCCAGCGGCACCCGCTCCTCCACGCGCCGGCGCAGCAGCGCCTTCACCTCCTCGATCTCCGATTCCGTCAGCCGCGCGGCGAGGAACGGCTGCACGTCCTCGTCGAGGTGCAGCGCCCACTTCACCAGCGCCAGCGCCTCGTCGCCCGCGTGCGGCGTGCCCTGCGCAAACTCCAGCCCCTCGCGGTTGAAGAGCGAGACGGCGAAACGCAGCCAGTCGCCGACGGTGACGAACGATTCGGTGCCCCGGAAAAGGGCGGAGGCTCGCGGCAGCGGACGGCGGGACGGGCGTGGCATGGTGCCCCCAAACAAAGCCAACCGCCCGCCCGCGTCGAGCCTGCGCCCGACCTTGCCGCGGAACTTTCGCGCCCTACCTTCGTCCCAACTCCCCTCGCCCGATGAAACTCCTCAAACTTCTTCTCCTCCTCGTGCTCGTCGCCGCCGTCGGCGGCTATTTCTTCCTCGGCGATCTGCTCGGCCGCGGCGTGGTGGCCGCGGTGGGCAAGTACGGCCCGCCGCTCACCGGCACGGAGGTCTCGCTCGGTTCCGCGCACCTGTCGCCCCTCACCGGCGGCGGCTGGATGAAGGAGCTGTTCGTCGGCAATCCCGCGGGTTTCCGCACCCCGAAGGCGCTCTCCGTCGGCCGCGTCGCCGTGCAGGTGAAGCCGCTCTCGCTGCTCGGCGACACCGTCGATGTCGCGGAGATCGTCGTCGAGAATCCGGAGTTCACCTACGAAACCACCCTCCTCTCCTCCAACCTCGGCGCCATTCTCGGCAACCTCGAGCGCGCCACCGGCGGCGAGAGCCAGCCCGCCACCGCGGACCAGCCGGCGAAGAAGATCATCATCCGCCACTTCGTGCTCGAGGGCGCGAAGGTCACGGTCGCCGTCGGCAAGACCTCGCTGCAGGTCCCGCTCGCCCGCCTCGAGCTCAACGACATCGGCGTGGCCAAGGGCGGCGTCACCCCCGCCGAGGCCGCCAAGGAGATCCTGCCGCAGGTGCTCGCGATGGTCACCAAGACCGCCGTCGCCTCGCTCAGCGACCGCGCGTTCCTCGACCGCGCCACCGACTTCGGCAAGGAGCTGGGCAACGCCGCCCAGGACCTGATCAACCAGATCCGCGGCAAGTAGGCCGCTCGCCTGCACCCGGAGAATCTGGAACTCAGGAAATCAGGAACGGACCACCAACCCCGCATCCGGCCGGCATTCTATCTTTCCGGATCCGCCGCACCGCCTGCGTGATCTCCTCCGCCTCCGTGCCCTCCGTGACCAAATCCGCCTGCCGTTCCTGATTTCCTGAGTTCCAGATTCCTTCCGCTCCGCTTCCTGCGCCATGCCGCCCAAGCCGCCGCACCCGCTCCTCTGGCTCGTCGACGCCCTGCGCGACGACCCGAGCTACCTCGACAAACCGATGTTCGGCGGGCGCGCGGTGCACTACGGCGGGCGCTTCGTGCTCTATCTCTCCCTGCAGGAGGAGCCGTGGCGCGGCGTGCTCGGCCCCCCCGAACGGGAACACCAGCCCTCGCTCATCGCCGAGTTCCCCTCCCTCGCGCCGCACCCGGTGCTCTCGAAATGGCTCTACCTGCCCGAGCGCGCGGAAACCTTCGAAGCCGACGCCGCCCGCCTCGTCGCCCTCATCCGCCGCCTCGACCCGCGCATCGGCGTGCTCCCCGGCGTGAAGGCGAAGAAACCCGCCAAGACCCGCGCCGCCGCCGGAAAGGCCAAGCCGCGCAAGCACTTCATGCTCGAGTGATCCGCCGCGCCCGACCGGTCGTCGTTCTCACGAACGACGCTACACCCCTCCTGTAGCGC
>JAEXPL010000210.1 GCA_023446865.1 Verrucomicrobiota bacterium
GCCCAGAGGCGCATGCCGACGGCCGGCACGAGGAAGAGGAAGAGCCACGGGTGGAAGAAGAAGAACGGCTCGAGCGAGGCCGTGTTGGACTCGAAGAAGCGCCCGGCGAAGAAGCCGAGGCCGCTCGCGGCGAGCAGGAACACGACGAGAAAGACGTACGCCACCGGCGTGCGGAAGTAGCCGGCGAATTCGCGTTTGAAGATCGCGGAGATCATGGCGGAGGAACGGAACGAAGGACGGTGGACCGTGGACAGGGTACTGTTGACGGTGGAATCCGGTTACACGGCGGCCGCCGTCGCGGCCGGGCCGAGCGTGAGTTCGCGGAAGACCTCGTCGAGACGGCCCTCCGGATGGCGGGCGCGGAGCGAGGCCGGGGTCTCGTCGCAGACGACGCGGCCACGGGCGATGATGATCACCCGGGTACAGAGCGCCTCGACCTCCTCGAGAATGTGTGTGGAGAGGATGATGGCCTTCTCCTTCGCCATGCCGGCGATGATGCGGCGCACCTCGCGCTTCTGGTTCGGATCGAGGCCGTCGGTCGGCTCGTCGAGCACGAGCACCGGCGGGTCGTGCAGCACGGCCTGGGCGAAGCCCACGCGCTGCTTGTAGCCCTTCGAGAGCGTTTCGATCGGCTGGCGACGCACCTCGCCGAGGAAACAAAGGTTGAGCGCGCGCTCCACGGCGCCGACCTGCGCGGCCAAGTCGCCGGGGAACCGCACCGCGGCGATGAAGCCGAGGAACTCCTCGACGGTCATCTCCGGGTAGCTCGGCGAGCTCTCGGGCAGGTAACCGATGCGGCGTTTCACGCCCACGGGGTCGATGCGCACGTCGAGCCCGTCGACCCGGGCGGTGCCGCCGGTGGGCGGCAGGAACCCGGTGAGCATCTTCATGGTGGTGGATTTGCCGGCGCCGTTGGGCCCGAGGAAACCGAGGATGTCGCCGCGGTTCACGCGGAACGAGACACCGTCGACGGCCCGAATCGGTCCGAAATCTTTGATGAGGTTCTGGACTTCAATCATGGCGAAGGGAGGGGAAGGTGCAGGGTGTGCAGAAACACGAGCCGCGGAAAAAGGTTCCCGCGGCACCAAAGCGAGGTGTTCGGGATAAGGGCGGCGGCAGGCGTGTCCAGTATTTCCTGTGCCGGTCGCCGCAACAGGAGAGAGGCGCTCCGTTTTGATTTTCCGGCCTCGGCCGCCATGGTGCTTCCATGTCGTCCGACAGCGCCGCGGCGTCGTCCTCTCCTCTCCGCGCCCAAGAATGGCCGCTCGGTGTGCGCATCGCACTGGTGGGGCTGGCCTATTTCGCGCTCGCCCGGCTCGGGCTGGCGTTCGCGACGATCACCGCGAACGTCTCCCCGATCTGGCCGCCCGCCGGCTTGGCGTTCGGAACGCTGATCATCGGTGGTCTGCGGCTGTGGCCCGGCGTGGCCTGCGGCGCCTTTGCGGCCGCGCTTTCCGCGGGCGCCGAACCCTGGGCGGCGTTGCTCATGGCCGCCGGCAACACGCTCGAACCGGTGGTGACGGTCGCGCTGCTGCGGAAACTCTTCGAGTTCCGCGACGACTTCGAACGCCCGCGCCACGTGGTCGGTTTCATCCTGCTGCACGGCGCGGTGGGCACGCCGCTCAGCGCGTTGCTCGGCACGGGCGCGCTGTGGCTGGACGGCAAGGTCGGTGGGGAACACTGGCTCGCCGCGGCGCTGACGTGGTGGGGCGGCAATTTCGCCGGCGGCCTCGTGCTCGGGCCGCTGCTGATCGCCGCGCAACACGTGGTGATGCGAGCGCGGCCCGCGGCATTGTTGCGCGAGCTCGTGGGGCTGACCGCGCTGCTGGTGATCGTAGGCGGGACGGTTTTTGTCTGGGGCCCGCCGTGGGGGCTCTCCCATCCGACGCTGATCGTGCTTCCGTTTCCGCTGCTGATCTGGATCGCCTGGCGCTTCGCCATCGGGGGAGCGGCCCTCTCGCTGCTGCTGCTGAGCATCCTGGCCGTGTGGGGCACCGCCCTCGGCGGCGGGCCGTTCGGGGCGCTTTCCCCGCGTGCCGCCTACGGTTTCCTCCTCGTGTACCTCGCCGTGGTGGCGCTCACCTCGCTTGTCCTCGCCGCTTTCAACGTTCAGCGCGAGCAGGTGCTGAGCCGGTTGCGCCAGCGCGAGTGGCAACTCTCCGAAGCCCAGCGCATCGGCAATCTCGGCGTCTGGGTCTGGGACCTCCGCACCGACTCCTTCCAGCTCTCCGAAGGCGGCCTGCGCATCCTCGGTGGCGAGCGCGCGGAGTTCGCCCCGAAGATCGGCACGTTTCTCGAACGGGTGCACCCGGAGGACCGACGCCAACTCGAAGAACTGATCCTCCGCGTTCGCCGCTCGGACCGCCGCGAGTCGTGCGAGGTGCGGATTCCCCGCGAGGACGGCCCGCCGCGGTACATCACCGTCGCCTGCTCGGCGCTCCGGTCTTCCCGCGGACAGGCAACGACATTGCTCGGCACGCTCTTCGACGTCACCGAGCGCAAGCGTTACGAGGACGAGCAAGCCAGCATGCAACGCAAGCTGCTCGAGACACAGAAACTCGAGAGCCTCGGCCTGCTGGCCGGCGGCATCGCGCACGACTTCAACAACCTCCTCACCGGCATCCTCGGCAATTCCAGCCTGCTCCGGCTCCAACTCCCCGAAGGTTCACCCCAACACGAGGGGTTGCGCCGCATCGAGACCTCCGCCGAGCGCGCCGCCGATCTGTGCCGGCAGATGCTCGCCTACTCCGGCAAGGGCCGGTTCGTCATCCGCACCGTGGAGCTCAACGAACTCGTTCGCAGCACGCTGGCACTCGCCCAATCGACGCTGCCAAAACGCGCCGACCTCACCTTCACGCCCGCCGCCGCGCTGCCCGGTATCCGCGCCGACCTGCTCCAGCTCCGCCAGGTGCTGCTCAACCTCGCCATCAACGCCGCCGAGGCCCTGCCCGAAACTGGCGGCCGGGTGGCCGTCCGCACGGGGACAGTGCCGGTCGACCGCACCTGGTTCGCCGGCGCCTACCTCGCGCCCGACCTGCCCGAGGGCGAGTATGTGTTCCTCGAAGTGGAGGACACCGGTGCCGGAATCCCTCCCGAACTCCTGCCCAAGATCTTCGATCCGTTCTTCTCGACCAAGTTCACCGGGCGCGGTTTGGGTCTGGCCGCCGTCGCCGGCATCGTGCGTGCCCACCATGGCGCCATCCGCGTGTCCAGCCAGCCCGGGCGAGGGACCACCTTCCGCATCGTCTTCCCCCCCGCCCCACCGGAGCCGCGGCCCGCGGCGGCGGGCGCGCCCACCGGCACCGCCCGGGCAATCGCACCGACCAGCGCCACGACTGCCCCCGTCCATGTCCTGATCGTCGACGACGAGGATACGATCCGCGAAATTGCCGCCGAAGTGCTCGTCAAGAACGGGCATTCCACCACCGTCGCCGAGGACGGCCGGCGCGCCCTCGAACTCTTCGCCCGGGACGATCGCCGCTTCCACGTCGTGCTGCTCGACTACGCCATGCCGCACCTCGACGGGCTGGAGACATTCCGGCAGCTGCGCCAGCGCCGCACCGACCTGCCCGTCATCCTCATGAGCGGTTTCGAGCGCGAGGAGGCGCTGGATCGGTTCGTCAATCTGGGTCTCGCCGGCTTTCTGCAGAAGCCATTCACCCCAACTGAACTGCTCGCGGCGATCGCACACGCCACAGCCCGGACACCAACGCCAGTGCGTTGAGCGCGAGCGCCCCTCGCGGCGGGCGACGCCGGACCATCGACTGCCGTTGCACTTGCCATTCCCCTACGCAGACGGTTCGCTGTGATCGCACACCATGAAAAACCTCCTCGCGGTTGTCGCCTTGGTTCTGCTCGCCGCCGTCGCCGCGGCGCTCTGGCGGATCGATTCCCGCCTCGCCCCGCTCACCGAGCTCGCCCAAGCGCAGCTGGCTGATCGCGAAGCGGCGCGGCAAGCCGAGCTAGCCCGTGTCGCCGCCGCCGCCCGCGCTGAACAGGAGGCTCGCGCCCAAGCCCAGACTGCCGCCGCACGCCAAGCCGCGGAAGCAGCCGCCGCGGCCGAGCAGGCCCGCGCCGAGGCCGCGCGCCTCGCGCGGAACGCCGCCCCAGTCAAACCCGGCGAGATCGTCCCGCTCATCCAGCTCGACAACCACGAAACCGTGCGCAACGCCGTAGTCGTCGCCGTGCAGCCCACGAGCGTGAGTTTCCGCGTCGGCACCCAGCTCTACAACATCCCCACCGACCAGCTGCCGGAAGACCTCCGCGGACGGGTGCAGCGGATGTTTCCCGCCGCGCCTCCACCTGCCGCCAAGGAAACCGGCCAACCCTGACGGTCGGCCCGCGGGCAGCCGCTCCGGCACGGCCGCGCGTGGCCGGAAATTCCCTTGACCCCTCCCCGCCCCGGCCCGTCATGGCTCGGGCTCAAGCGCCGTGATGTTCACCGACCACGACCTCCCGCAGCACAACGCGCCGACCTCCTTTGGGAAGGCGCCGACCGGCCGCACCATCGCGGCGGTCACGGCGGACAGCCGGTGAAGTCCGCCACCCTCCGCCCAGGAGCCCCCACGCCATGAGCGACTCCGTGAAACACGAGTGCGGCATCACCCTGATCCGCCTGCTCAAACCGCTCGCCTACTACCAAGACAAGTACGGCACGCCGCTCTGGGGCTTCTTCAAGCTGTTTCTCATGATGGAGAAGCAGCACAACCGCGGGCAGGACGGCGCCGGCGTGGCCGCCCTCAAGCTCGATGTGCCCAACGGCCTGCCCTTCATGTTCCGCGAGCGGAACATCAAGGCCAACCCGCTCGACAAGATCTTCAAGGAGCTGCTCGGCCAATACCAGGGGAAGGTCGACGCCGGCACCATCCACCCCGAGTTCGCCGAGACGGTGAAGCAGAACTTCGATTTCGGCGCCGAAGCCTACCTCGGCCACCTGCGCTACGGCACCTCCGGCGGCTACAGCATCAGCGCCTGCCACCCGTTCTTCCGCAAGAGCCCGTGGACGACCCGCAACCTGATGCTCGCGGGCAACTTCAACATGACCAACACCGCCGAGCTCAACGAGCAGCTCGTCGGCATGGGCGCCCACCCGATCTTCGCCACCGACACCCAGGCGCTGCTCGAGCTGCTCGGCTTCTACCTCGATGAGGAGCACG
>JAEXPL010000229.1 GCA_023446865.1 Verrucomicrobiota bacterium
ACCGCTTCTTCGCGATGACGATGCTCGACCAGAACCGCGCCAAGGCCCAGCTCGCCCAGAAGGCCGGCGTCGACACCACCGCCGTCACCAACCTCGCCATCTGGGGCAACCACAGCTCCACGATGTACCCGGACTTCGCCAACACGAAGATCAACGGCAAGCCGGCCAATCAGGTCATCGCCGACGAGGCCTGGTTCAAGGAGCCCTTCATCCCCGTCATCCAGCAGCGCGGCGCCGCCATCATCAAGGCCCGCGGTCTCAGCTCGGCCGCCTCCGCCGCCAACGCCGCCTGCAACACCGTCTACTGCCTCACCCACCCGACCCCCGCCGGCGACTGGTTCTCGGTCGGCGTGTACTCGGACGGCTCCTACGGCGTCGAGAAGGGTCTCATCTTCTCCTTCCCGATCCGCACCAACGACGGCGTGAACTTCGAGATCGTCCAGGGCGTCCAGCTCAGCGAATTCTCCAAACAGAAGATCGCCGAGACCGAGAAGGAGCTGAAGGAAGAGAAGGCCCTCGTCGCCGACCTCATCGGCTGATCCGGTCGCGCCTCCGTACACTTAGCAACGGCGGCCCCGCAACGGGCCGCCGTTTTTCTTTGTCCGCACGTCGCCATGGGCGGCGCCGGCCCTCACCGACCGCTCGCGCCCAGCACCAACGTCGCGAAACTCTTCGCCGGCAACGCCACGGTGCGGCGCGAGGTGCCGAGGGCGACCGTCACCTCGCGGGGCTGAGCCTCCTGATTGGAGAGCACGGCGACCACCGAGCCATCGGGATTGCGGAAGGCGATGGCCTCGGCAAAGGGTCCGCGTTGCGCGATGCGGTGCGCACCCGGCTGCACGAAATGGCTGAAGTGCGCGAAGGCCCAGAATGCCGGCGTGTAGGTGGCGCGCCGCGTGGTGAAATCGACCGTGACGAGGGCGTTCTGCGGCCAGTGCGTGCGCGAACCGATCGAACGGCCTTTCGAATCGAGCACCATGTTCCACGCGTTGTAGATCGAGGCGCCGCCGGCGAGGAAGGCGCGCAGCTTGCCCCAGGTGTAGGCACCGTAGGCCCAGTCGTTGGGGGCGGCATCGCGGCGGTATCCGGGTTCCCAGTGGTTGTTGCCGCACTCGGTCTCCGTCTGGGCGATCATCACCCCCGGCCAACGGCTGGCGCATTCCGGCACGATCCCGAGTGCGAACCACTGCAGGCCGAAGGCGGACACGTAGCGCGCGGCGGCCGGATCGGCCATCGTGGGTTCGATGTACTGCGCCAGCTTGGGCTCGTTGATCGTGCCCAGCCAGATCGCGGGGCCGCCCTCCTTGGCGAAGACGGGGCCCATGTGATCACGGATGAAGTCCCGCAGCTGCTCGCCGGTCCATTCGCAGCTCGGATAATCGGTGAGCGTGCCAGGCTCGTTCTGCGGGCAGAGGGCGAGCAGCGGCACCCCCTCGGCGCGATAAGCCTGGGCGAACTTGAGGAGGTAGCGCGCGTAGGCGTCGTAGATCTCCGGCTCGGCGCGCATGGCGCCGGAATCGGTGGACTTGTTGGTCTTCATCCACGCCGGGGGCGACCACGCAGAGCCCCAGAGCTGGAGCGCTGGCTGCAGGCGTTGCGCGGCCTTGATGAAGGGGATGAGGCGCTCGCGGTCGCGCTCGATGGAGAAATCCTTCAGCGCGAAGTCGTCGGGAGTCTCCGCCAACGAGTAGCGGCTCTCAGCGTAGTCGGAGGAGCCCACCGGCACGCGGCAGATGTTGAAGCGGGCGAGGCCCTTCGGATCGAACAGCGCGTCGAGCACCTGTTTGCCGTCGTCAGGCAGCAGCCGGAGCGCCGTCCAGCCCTTCTCGTTGAAGCAGCCGCCAAAGCCCTTGATCTCCTGATACGCCGTCGCCGGATCGAGTTCGAGATCGGCTGCCGCCGCGGCGGGGGCCGGGCGGAGCGTCTTGGTGGCGTCGGCGAAGGCCTTGCCCTCGGTCGTGAGGGTGAGCGTGGCCTCGGGGTTCTTTTTCCCGAACGAAAGGCCGGCACAGGTGACGAACAGCAGGAATACCGTGAGGAGACGGGGGGATTTCATAGGCATAGGGGAGGAGCTGTCTAGGGGAATGCGGTGGAAGACCGCGTCCCACAAAACACCAGCCGGCCCGCAGCGCAACTGCCGCGCCGGCCGTTTTCATCTGCAATCAACGGCAGTTGCACCGACCTCCGTTACAACACCGCCAGCTCCTGGACAACAAACCCATCGTGAAGCCGCCGCGCCTCCGGGCCATGCAGCCACACGGACAAACCATCGGTATAGACCAGCGAGCCGTCCGGCCCGAGATCGAATCCGGTCACATGCGGGGCAATCTCGACGAGACGGCCGTCGTGTTCCCGCCGCACGAGTGTCCACGAACGCGGGACGAGGTGGGCATCCCTGGCGCCACGCGCCCGCCTCCGGAGGGTTTTCTCAAGTTCAACGACAGTATCGTGGATGGCGAGGTGGCGCGGGGTTTCGTTGGTGCCACCGGGGCCAACCGGCCGCAGCGACCGGCGCGCAAACAGACGCGTGAATGCGTCGCAGAATCCGATCACCGCCTCGACCAGATGAAACGGCGCCAGCACAAACGCCTTAACCCCGGCCGCCCCCCCGACTGATCCTGCGGCGTAGGGCCGCCGGATACAGAGGAGCCGCCCTTCCCGGTCGAAACGTGGCGCCAGAAAGTCGTGGGCATCGTCCTCCAGCAGCGTTTCCAGCGCGCCGGTCTCGTGGTTGAGCATGAGCACCGCCGCCGGGCCGAACGCAACCAACTGCCCCTCGGCATTGCGCCCTACACCGGCGGACTGGAAGCACACCGTATTGGGCTGGATAGGGTGGTGGCTCGGAAAGCTGTCATGACCCTCCCCGTCCGTCACCCGATCGCGCCGCCGGGTCTCGGGATCGACCAACTCGAGATCGCCGATCTGATCCTGCCCGCGCGACGCGACCACGAGACGGCCGTCGGTCGGGCTGCAGCTCACGCCGCACGCGCGGAAATCCTCGCGATGGAACAAGCGCTGCTCCTCGCCGGTGTCGACGTTGTAGCGAAAGACTCCCGCGCTGGCCGTCATCGACAGCACATAGAAGATCTCGCCCGGCCGGGCGCCGCGGGTCACGTGCCGGAACACCGGATGATCGTCCTTCGCCGCACGCGCCTGCCGCCCCCAGACGTTGCGGGCCGCGAACGGCCCCTGTTCCTCGGCGTCGCCGTTCTTCCAGCCGTGGCGGTTTTGCCGTTCCTCCGCCCGCGCCATCGCCGCCCGCGCAAACGGACTCTCGATCTCGCGCGGCTCAGCGGCGCCCTCCTTCAGGAAAAGTTTGCCCTCGGCGATGAAGACGAAACGCGGCGTGTCCACGGCCCTACGCCATACCACCGCCATCCGCGGAGCAAGGCCGTTGTCGGCCGGCAGTCACCTCGAGTCCGAACCCGGGGGCGTGCTCCGCCGCCGCCGGTCAGTCGAAGGCCTGCTCCGCGCGAAGGCCCGGCATCCCCGCGACTTCGGCCGCAACTGTCCACCCCGTCGGCCCGGGCGACAACCGCACCACCACCGAAGCAATGCCGGCCTCGGCACACACGGTCGGTTCCCCAACCAGAGTAGCCCGGCCGCCTACGGTGAAGACCACCGGGTTCACAGCTTCGATACAGAGCACGCCTCGGGCATCGAGCAGCCGAGCGTGCACGCAGCACACGTCGCTCTCCTGCGGCCCGGGCGCCATACCGAGCTGATCCGCTTCGAGCGACAGCCGCGCCGGTGCACCGGGCGTGGCCACCTCGTGGCGCGCCACCGCCCGGTCGCCGAGATAACCCACGGCCGTCAGCACGCCGGGCTCAAAACGCGGGAAGTCGAAGACGAACGGCGGATGCGGGAGATGCTGCGTCTGCCACGTGATATCGGGCCTTCTCCGGCCCAACGACTTCCCGTCGCGGGAAAGCTCGACCGTCTCGCAGTTGCTGAAGACGACGACGCGCAGTTCGGAAGCCTCGGTCCAGTGCGTGGCCAAAAATACCACCGGCCCGCCCGTCCAGCCGGCCCCACCCTCGGACGGGTCGCGTTGGCTGCGGTAGAACCAATAGGAAAACTTCGGCAGGCGGAAGATATCCATCACCCCGCAGGCCGCGCGGAGCGGGTGGTAGCCGCGGGCGTAGTCGAAGACTGCCCACTGACCGTCGAGCACCGCCGGGCAGGCCAAGGTATCATCGAGCGCGAGCTGGTGGTTCGCGGCCTGCCGGCGGAGAGCGCGCTCGCCCTCGCCGCGGAAGTGCCGGCTGTTCGACCACGCGGCCAGCACGCCGGCGCCGGTCGTCTGGTCGAAGCCGTCGTTGGCCGCGTAGAATTCCCAGTCGCCATACTCCGCGACCACGAGGGCCTTGTCGCCGTTCCGCCAGGTGTGGATGCACCCGTGCTGGCGCGAGTGCACATACACGTCGAAGCGATCGATCCAGCCGCAGGTAAACATCTGGTCGCCGGGATACTCCTCGTGGCCGGCGGCATGCAGCCGCGCCATGAGCGCCTCGGGCATCTGTGTCTCGTTGAGCGAAAGTTCCCAAAGCACCACGCAGGCGTGATTGCGGTCCCGCCGCACGAGCTGGCGGGCGTTCTCCACGCACGCGTCCTGGAACTTCGCCCCGCCGCAGAACTGCCAGCCGGGAACGGCGTTCATCACGACGATGCCGAGCTCGTCGCACGCATCCAGAAAGTCGGGCGACTGCGGATAGTGCGAAAGCCGGACATAGTCGAAGCCCGCCTCCTTGATACAGCGGGCGTCGCGGATCTGCGCCAGCCGTGGTGCCGCGTACCCGACCCGGGGGAATTCCTGGTGGCGGTTCGTGCCGCGCAGGCGCAGCCGTTCGCCATTCACCGTGAGACCGCCCGAGCGGCTGAATCCAATGCGGCGCAAGCCGTAGCGCAACCGGCAGGAATCCACTTCGCGCCCAGCCTCCTCCACCGCCACGGAAACCTCGTACAAGCTCGGACTGCGCGGGCTCCACAAAGCCGGTGCGACAACGACTATCTCCTGCTCCACGTTCCGGGCCTCGCCGGCCGGCACCTCGATCTCGGCCGAGAGCTCGCGGATCTTCTCGCGCTCCAGCCCGCCAAACACGACCGCGACTCGGCACCGACGTACCGTCGCGCCGGAGTTCCGGATCTGGACCTTGGCGTGCACCACCGCGCGAGCCGGGGACGCCTCGAGCGTGCGCAGGAACACCCCGCCGCCACCGGGCGTATCGGCGGAGATCGCCTCGGTGATGTGCAAGGTCGGGTAGGTGCGTAGCTCCACCGCGCGGTAGAGGCCGCCGTACCAGCAGAAATCTAGTTCACCGTAGGGCTTCCCCGGCGGCACATCCGCGTTCTCTCGGTTGTCCAGGCGCAACACGACAACGTGTGCCGCGCCATCGGCGAGCACGGCCGTGAGATCCGCCTCGAACGGCAGGTACCCGCCCTCGTGGCGCGCGATCTCGCGGCCGTCGACCAGAACCGTCGCCGTGTGCATCGCCGCCCCGACATGGAGCACGTGGCGCTCCCCTTCCCGCGGAGACGGCACCTGGACGATCCTGCGGTACTCGCAGAGACCGAACCAGTGTTGGCGGCCGTCGAGGTCGGCGACGAACGGCGAATGGGGCAGCTCGACCCGGCTCCACTCGCAGCCGGTCGTGGCAGACTCGCAGCGACGGAACTCCCAGTCGCGATCGAGGTTGATGGAGACAGCCATGAAAAGGGAGGATCGGCGGGAAGTGCGCGTCAGGCGACCGAGTCGCGTTCGATGAGACGCACCGGCAGGGTGACGCGCCGCTCGGTGACCGTCTCGCCGCTGGTGAGGCGGTCAACCATCTCCACCGCCCGCTCGGCCATCTCGCGCAAGGGCTCAGCGATGGTCGTGAGCGGCGGAGTCTGGAGGACGGAGATCCCTTCGTTCTCGCCGCCGATGAGCGAGATCTCCTGCGGCACCTTCACGCGCATCGTGTAGGTGAGCAGGTGGAGGCACTCAAGCGCCTGGAAGGAGGAACCGGGGGCGTAGATCGCGTCGGCTCCAGAACGCACGATA
Organism: Verrucomicrobiota bacterium; assembly: GCA_023446865.1. Classification (GTDB taxonomy): domain Bacteria; phylum Verrucomicrobiota; class Verrucomicrobiia; order Opitutales; family Opitutaceae; genus CAJCBL01. The sequence goes on from JAEXPL010000229.1 coordinate 6,044, forward strand.
CGCGTGAGCACCGCGAGGTGCGTGCTTTCGGGCCCAAACAGCCCGGTGAGTCGCTCGTCGATCGGCACGCCAGCCTCCGTCATCGCCTTGCGGAAGCCCGCGAGGCGCTCGGCGAAGGGCCGGTAGTCGCCGCCAAAGAACGCGAGGCGGCGCCGGCCGCGCTCGATCAGGTGTTTCGCGGCCAGGTAGCCCGAGTTGAAATGGTCCGAGCACACGGCGTACTCGCTCGGTGTGCAGTCGAACTTGTCCATGTGGACGACCGGGATGCGCTTCTCCAAGTCGGTCAGTAGCGTCTGGAGGTGTTTGTCGGCGGTGACGGCCACGATCCCGTCGAGGAACATGCCCGGCAATTGCTCGACCGGGTTCGACGGGAGAAACACGCCGATATTGCGCCGCGAAAACGCGAACGCGAGGTGCGCCGCCAAGGTCGCCGCGTAGCCCTCGACCCGGTCCGTGTAGCCCGGCTCGGTGAGGATGGCGATCTGGCGCGAACGCACGGAGACCTGCGGCTTGAGGTTGAGCTCCTTCGCGGCGCGCAACACGCGGTCGCGGGTCTCGTCCTTCACCTTGTCGCGGTTGTTGAGCACACGACTGACCGTCCCCGCCGACACGCCGGCGACCCGAGCCAGGTCGTAGATCGTGGCGCGCTTGCGCGGCGGAGCGGGTGTTTTCGCAGAGGGGGACGATTTGGCGGACATGGGCGCGAAAGAGTTCAGATGCGTCCGCGGCCCGC
>JAEXPL010000012.1 GCA_023446865.1 Verrucomicrobiota bacterium
CCCGGCCGGAGCCGCCGGGCGCATCGCCGTGAAGGACGGAGCCTTCGTCACCCCGGATGGCCGCCCCCTCCGCTTCTTCGGTGTCAACCTCGCCTCCGACGACGCCTTCCCCTCCGCCGAGGACGCCGAGCTGCTCGCCCGCCGCCTCGCCAAGGCCGGCGTGAACATCGTTCGTCTCCACCACATGGATAACTCGTGGGGCATCGGCACGGGCGGCAGCCTCTGGCCCAAGGACCGCCCGGAACGCCTCGCGCTCGACGCCGCGCAGCTCGACAAGGTCCACCGCCTCATCGCCACCCTCGCCCGCCACGGCATCTACTCCAACATCAACCTCAAGGTCTCGAAGACCCTGAGCGCCGCCGACGGTTTCCCGGCCTCGGTCAGCCAGTTCCCCGATTTTCAGAAGCGCGTCGATCTCTTCGACCGCCGGATGATCGAGCTGCAGAAGGACTACGCCCGCCGCCTCCTCACCACGAAGAACCCGTACACCGGCTTCGCGCCTGCCGAGGATCCCGCCGTCGCCATCGTCGAGATCAACAACGAGAACTCCGTCCTCGGCTACTTCACTCGCGACCTCGGCCAGGGCGCCGAGCGTTTCCCCGAGCCTTTCCGCAGCGACCTGCAGGCACAATGGAACGCCTGGCTCGCCGCCCGCTACTCCGACACCGCCACCCTCGTCGCCGCTTGGGCCGGCTCGGCCAGCGCCGCCGCCACACCGCAATCCGTGCTCGCCCCGTCGGCCCAGTGGACGCTCGGAACCCGTCCCGGCACCGTCGCCTCCATCGTCCCCGGCCCCGACGCCTCCGCCCTCGCGATCGACGTCGAGAAAACCTCCGGCACCGACTGGCATGCCCAGGTTTCAGTCCACGGCGTCAAGCTGGCCGACAATACCGTCTACACCGTCGCCTTCGAAGCCCGCGCCCGCACCGCCGGGAAGCTCGGCGTCGGCGTATCCAACGATACGATCGCCCGCCCGGGCGAGGAATGGCGCAGCCTCGGCCTGCTCGCGCAGGGCACGGTCGGCCCCGAGTGGAAGACCATCTGCCTCACCTTCCCCGCGCACTCCGTCGCCGGCGGCCTCGCCACGCTCAGCCTCAACGCCGCGGCCCAGCCCAACCACATCGAGATCCGCGGCCTCCGCCTCACCGCCGGCGGCGCCCAATCCCTCGCCCCGGAACAGACGCTCGAGACGCGCACCATCCCGCTGCCCGGCGCACCGACCACCCGCCAGTGGGCCGACTGGATCGCGTTCCTCGCCGGCATCGACCGCAGCTTCGCCGAGGAGATGCGCGCCTTCCTGCGCAACGATCTCGGCGTGAAGGCCCCGATGGTGTGCTCGCAGATCAACTTCAGCGGACTGCCCGCGCTCGACCGCGAGCAGTCCATGGAGTTCGCCGACACCCATACCTACTGGCAGCACCCGAACTTCCCCGGCGCCGGCTGGGACCGCGCCAACTGGACCATCGACAACTCCCCCATGGTCGCCGTCTTCGGCCCGCGCCGTTTCGGCGAACTCGGCAACCTCGCCTACCTGCGCGTCGCCGGAAAACCCTTCGCCGTGAGCGAGTTCGACCACTCCGCCCCGAGCGAGTACGTCTGCGAGATGTACCCCGAGTGGGCGGTCTTCGCGTCACGGCAGAACTGGGACGCGCTCTACCTCTTCGACTTCGGCGCCTACGGTTCCCGCAATCCCGACGGTCGCATCACCGGCTTCTTCGACCAGATCAACCACCCGGCGAAGTGGTCGCTCGCGCCCTTCGCCACCCGTGTCTTCCGCGCCGGCCTCGTGCCCGTCGCCACCGCCGTCGCCGAACTCCGCCCCGGCACCCCGGTGTGGGGCGACGCCATGCACTTCGACATGCTCTGGGCCGCCCTCAATCCCGACCAGCCCTTCGACTTCCTTAATTACCGCCTGCAGGTCGCGAACCTCCCCGCCAACGGTCCCACCTCGCTCGCGCGTCGTGGGAAACCGGACGCCGCACCCGCCCAGGTGCTAAAGAACCCGCAGGGCCAGGTGTTCGTCACCACCGTCGAACGCGCCGCCGTCGCCACCGGGTTCCTCGGCGGCGCCACCACGCAGGCCGGTCCGCTCACCATCACGTGCCCCCGCTTCGGCCGCGACTTCGCCACCGTCGCCGCCGTCGCGCTCGACGACCAGCCGCTCACCTCGACGAAACGCGCGCTCGTGACCATCGTCGCCCGCGCCGAAAACCAGGGCATGAAGTGGAACGAAGCCCGCACCACCGTTGGCGCCGAGTGGGGCCACGGCCCGACGCTCGCCGAGCGCGTGCCCGCCACCGTCTCCCTCACCACCGACGGCCCGCGCCGCGTCTTCGCCCTCAAGCCCGACGGCACCCGCGCCCGCGAAGTGAAAGCCACCTACGCCACCGGCCGCCTCATCTTCACCGTCTCGCCGAAGGACAACACCCTACACTACGAGCTCGTTGCCATGTAGCCCGACGTAGGGCGCGCCTTCCGGCCGCCCTTCCGCCCGATCCGGCGACTTGCCCCTCAGTTCCATCCCGTAATGATCGCGGCATGCTCCCGCGAATCCTCCTGTTGTGCACAGCTCTGATCGCCGCTCAGTGGCTGGGCGGCGCGGAGCCTAGCTCAAGCCCCAGCATCGAACAGCAGGCATGGGACATCATCTCGGCGGAGAAGGCTTTTCCGCTGAAAGGGCAGTCTTGTTGCATCGCTCGCGAGATTGAGGTGCCCGGCCTGCGAGAGAAGATGAACTCGCGCCTCTATGAGATCTGCTTCCCTCCTTCGGTTGGAGCTACGGAGTCTCATTCATACCCGGTTTGCTGGGTCCTCTCTTTCGATGGAAGGATAGCTATCGTCACGTGGTGGTCCCAAACCCAGGAAGCTAGGTCCTGGATCGTGCATGATGGCTCGCTCTACTACGTGGCCGTCTCCGGGTCCGGCGCGTTCTCTTCGCGGGTCGAACGCGTCTCAATCTCGGCTGGGAAGATCGCGCGGTGTTCGTCGCTCCCGTACCGCTATAGCTGGTTCAACCTGACCGTCGACTCGGACAATGCGCTTCTCGTCCGCGAGCACTGGACGCTCGGGCGGGTCATCGAGACTTCGCCAACCACGCTGGGATTTTTCGACCGGAATGGCGTCGAACAGACGCCGGAGCGGTACGGCCTGAGAGCCGAGGTTGCCAAGATGCTTGCCACACAATCCGGCGGCGAAATCCGGGAGTGCAGTGTACACGAAACCCAACTCGCAGGACTGGAGGAGTGCATGCCCGCAACACTCTATCTGGTACAGCAAGACGACGGAAGTGGAGCCACCGACAAGCCTGCCCAAACCTACCTACTCGAGGTCAGGGAAAGGAAACGAGTGCCAGGTGGCTTGGAGGTCTATTCCGAGCGCAAAGACGCAATCCTGGATCTCACGAACTACTCGACCGAATCGCGAAGGGACCTGCTGCCCGCCACAAATGCAATCTTCGCCCACAACGGAGCGCTTTACGTCTGCTTTCGCCCGAAAAAGAACCGTGGGCTTGAGATTCGAAGATTCCAATACGTCGATGGGGAGATCAGTGTGAGACGATCCGGCTCGTTTTCCGCTTCTGCTCTCATCCTATCGACCACTCCCAACGGGAAAATTAGGGTAAGCTCGGCCGATAGTATGGCCGCGACAGCCGCGCGGTCGCCCGCCAAGAGCACTCGCCTCGGAACACTATCCGAGCGCGGCGACGCCGAACTCGTCATCGTCGACAACCGCGGTCGCATCGTCGAAGCCGACGAACCGCTGGAACCCTCGAAGTGATCCACGGCCAACCGGCGGCCTGAAGCTCCGGCTCCTTGCCAATCCGCGCCGCGTCTTCGCGCTCAAACCCGACGGCACCCGCGCCGTCGAGGTGAAAGCCGCGTTCGCCGCCGGCCGCCTCACCTTCACCGTCTCGCCGAAGGACAACACCCTCCACTACGAGCTCGTGGCGAAGTAGCCCGGCGTAGGGCGCGCCTTCAGGCCGCCCTGCTCGTGTTCTTGCTCTCCTCGGGCGCCGGTCACTCCGGCGCCTTTTTGCTTTTGCCATCCAGTGCCCGGGCAATCCCGGTCCCAAAGCTTGCCCGCCATCGCCGTGTCACCGATCATGCCGGACATGAACCAGCGCACGGTCATTCTGTTCTTCGCTTTGATCGTCGCCCCGTTATTGGCGCGTGCCGAAGAGGTTCCGACCGCCCGCATCGAAGAACTGGCCTGGGCCGAGATCCGTACTCACGCGCCACTGAAGGCGGAAAAAAGCACCTCCTGTTCAGCACGCAAGATCAAGGTGCCACGCCTCTCGTCGGTCATGCAATGTAGTCTGCATGAAATCAGGCTGTCCCCATCCGATGGTTCGGCTCCCGCCAACCAACCAGTCGTCTGCTACGTACTCTACCGGGAGGGCGCAATCCACGTCGTCGCGTGGCAGAATCCGGAACAGGTTCTCCGGGGCTGGACAGTCCACGACGGCATGCTCTTCTTCGTCGAAGGGACGGGTTGGATGTTCTCCCGGGCGTCGGTCCACCGCGTACAGCTGCGCGACGGAGTGTTCCAACAGGATTCCACCTCAAAGTTCATCGCCCCCGATCCCTTCCTCACGGTCGATGGCAAGCACCAGTTGCTCGTCTATTCCCTCGCTGGCAAACGCCAATCCAGGCGAGTTAAGGTTGGTCATATTGCGGACACAAAGGCCGCTCAGCTTGAGCTTGTGACACCCCGCAAAGTGGAAGTACGCGGCCCTCGCGCTTCAGCAATCGTAGAACAAGCGATCTGGAAAGAGCTCAGCTCGGACGACTCGCGGATCGCGCTGAACCACACCGGCTGCAGCGCCTACGAAGTCATAGTACCTAATTTGGAGGAGCAGTTGGGTGCAAAGCTCTACCGGATCGAGGCCGAAGAAGGAGGAGCCCTACTGCTCTGGGGGGCCCCGTTTGCACTGGTTCGTGAAGGAAAGATTTCGATCCTCGTAAACAGTTGGTGGGTGGGCGAAATGCTCGTTCATCGTGGGGCACTATACTACGCCGTCGGCCGCGGCGGCTTCCATCGATCCATCATCATCAGCCATCGTTACGTCGCAGGAGAAATGAAGACTCGAACTTCAGGGGAGTTCTCACTGGTGAATCTCTCGCTCGAAGTTTTGCGTTCCGGAAGGATCCGAGTCAGCTCAATCGACGTCATGGGATGGAAGACCCGCAGGATCCTTGGTTTTCTCTCCGTGCGCGGTGACGACGAGCTCGTTGTCGTTGATAACCTAGGGCGCATCGTTGAGCCCCAATAGGTGGCAAGATGGTCCGTAGTGGACGCGCTGCCCTGTAGCGCTTAGTTGCTTCCAACTCTGGCACCTGGACGACTCACCAAGAGCACCCGCCCCCTTGCCAACCCGCTCCGCTTCCCCTTCGCTCGGGGCGATGGCCAGCTCCGCTCCCACCCTCCTCGTCCTCGCCGCCGGCATGGGGTCCCGCTACGGCGGGCTCAAACAACTCGATCCCGTCGGTCCCGGCGGCGAGACGATCCTCGATTACGCCGTGTTCGACGCCCTCCGCGCCGGCTTCGGCCGCGTGGTCTTCGTGATCCGTCGCGACTTCGCCGACGCGTTCCAGACCCAGGTCGCCGCGAAGTACACCGGTCGTATCCAGGTCGACACCGTCTTCCAGGCGCTCGACGCCCTGCCGCCCGGCGCCGCGCTCCCCGCGGGCCGCGAAAAGCCCTGGGGCACCGGCCATGCCGTCTGGTGCGCGCGCGAGGCCATCCGTGGGCCCTTCGCGGTGATCGGCGCCGACGACTTCTTCGGCCGCGACGCCTTCGTGCAACTCGCCGCCTTCCTTCGCTCGCCCGCTGCCGTCGCCAGCACGACGCCCGCCGCCTTCGCCATGGTCGGCTACCGGCTGGCCAACACCCTCTCCGAAAACGGAGCCGTCGCCCGGGGCGTGTGCACGGTCGGTGCCGACGGCCAGTTGCACACCGTGGTCGAGAACACCGGTATCCTCCGCACGGATGTCGGCCCCGGCCGGAAGTACAGCGGCGAAGAGATCGTCTCGATGAACTGCTGGGCGTTCACGCCAGCGTTCTTCCCCGCACTCGACCGCCAATGGCGCGAGTTCATCGCCGCGCGCGGCGGCGAGCTGAAGTCGGAGTTCTACCTGCCGGAGGCCGTCTCGCAGCAGATCGCTGCCGGCGCCGCCACCGTCGAGGTGCGCCCGACCACCGCCGAGTGGTTCGGCGTGACCTTCCGCGAGGACAAAC
>JAEXPL010000021.1 GCA_023446865.1 Verrucomicrobiota bacterium
GGGGCATGACCCTCGGGGGCGAGGAAGCGCCGCCCTCCATTGTGCCTGCCGGGTATGGAGTCCGACAACGCCCGATCCGCCGGGCCCCACACCCCGGCTACAACTCCCAAGCCCCGGAGCCACCCACAGGCTCCGGGGCTTTGCTTTGGGCGGGCGGCCTATTGAGGCGGAAGCCTGTCGCTGGGATCGCCGATCCCGGCCGAGGTGGACGGCGTTGCCCCCAACGCCGTCGCAGGTGTGAGCCGCAGCGGCCCGAGCCGAGCATGCGAGCGACTCGTACGCGCTCACCGCGGACCGGGTCCTCGACCCGATTGAGGGCAATCGGGTCCACCTACAAGCGCCGTTGCCCCCCAACCCGGGAAACCGCCCCGCCGCACGCCGGATGGATTCGCTAGAAGCTATCTTTCATTGCTTTACGAAGCCAAACGGTAACGCCGTGCCCCAAGTCCGCCGCGGCCCCGGCCTCGTTCCGAACCTCGTCGACCTCGTTCGGTACCTCGATCTGCTGCCTCGGAACATCGATCACCTCGTTCCGAACCCGGTGCGGCTCGTTCCGAACCTCGATTGCGCCGTTCCGAACGAGGTGCAGCACGTTGGGAACGAGGCGAGGCTGGTTCGGAGCCTCGATCGCCGCGTTGCGAACCGGCCCGGCCCCGTTCCCGACCTCGATCACCCGGTTCCGAACCAGCTCCGGCTGGTCCGCCACGAGCCCGGGCCCGTTCCGAACGTCGGTCGGCAGGTTCCGGAACAGCCCGGGCTGGTTCCCGGCCTTGTCCGTCCCGCCCGCAGCTGCATCCGGTCCGGCTCCGAACCGTAGGGCGGCGCTTCAGCCCGCCCCCGCCCGGCAACGCTCACGCGCTGGTGTCGCCCACCCCGCCCGCCGGGTCGCCCTGAAGGGACGACCTACGCCCGGCCGCCCGACGCGAACGGGCCCGCGCGCCGCCGCCCCGCCAATTCCCTTGCCCATCGTGCTACCGGCACTACGCTGCTCGGCCGTGCACCCTGCCGCCGCGGTTTTTGCGGAACCGGCCAAAGCTCAACCCGGTTGCGCTTTGGCCCCGAGATCCACCCCGAAAAGCTCAACCCAGTTGAGCTTTCGCGGCAGTTCCACCCACCCCAAACCCTCAACTCAGTTGAGGTGAATAACACTGTTCGCCGAAAGCCAATGCTCGCCGATGACGTCACATGGAATGGCAACGCGCCCGCGGAGGCTGGGGCTCTCGAACGTTTACGCCGTGTTGCTGGCGTTGAGCTTCCTGACGAGTACTTGAAGTTTCTCGCCTTCAGTGACGGAGGAGAAGGCCCGCTGGCGATCGATCCGGGGTACGTCGTTATCGATCCGGCTGCCGATGCCGCAGATCAGAAGGAAGAGAAGACATTCGAGGAGTTCTTTCCCGGCTTCTTCATGTTCGGCGGTAATGGCGGAGGCGAGTTGTTCGCTTTCGACCTCCGTGGATCACGGCCGTGGCCAGTGGTGATGATCGACATGACGAATATCGATTTGAAGGAGAGTGTCGTGCCGATTGCCACAGACTTCAGCGAGTTTCTGAAGCACATCGGAAAAGAATGAAAAACGGAGGGCGAACCAGCCACCAGAGCCAATGGCGTGAAAGCATCCGCCTTCCAAGCGGAGTTGCGTATCCGCCATGGCTCACCTGAATCGTTCGCCGCGAAATTTTGAAAACGCTACTTACGGGTCTCTTGGCTCTGTTATGCACGTCCCTTGTGGCTGCTTCTGCGCCCGTATTGCACACAGATCCTCTGGACTCACCGCCCTCACCTGTAGGCGGATGGGCCGCTATTTCCGGAAGGATTGCTCTACCGAATCGCATCATCCAGCGCGCTGTGATTGAGATAGAGTTCGTGGTTTACGATAGTGGACGCGTTGGTGACGTTGCGGTGCGAAGGGGTATCGCGCCGGATGTTGACCGTGCCGTTGTGGAAGCGTTTCTTCAATCGCCCTTCAAACCTGGTGTTAAGCAAGGGAAGAAGGTAAACGCACGACTGCGCCAAAATATAACCATAGTACAACCGGAGGAGCGGAACCAGCGGCCAGATGGAACGTCGGCTAAGGCCCCGCCTTCCAATCCGGGCGAGGGGTCCGGCGTCCCAAATCCGTAAGCGTTCGGCAAAGAAGATGATCCCGATCAATCCACGTCCGGCGTTTACGCTTTTGCTGGCGATCGCGACCTTCTGCCTCGGTTGCGGTTTGCTCTACATTGCTGTCAGCGGTGTGCGCCGGGGCGAAGTAGCAGTCATGGGGCGGAACGTTCATCGCTCCGTGCGGGAAGCCGAGCATCCGGGGAGATTTTGGGGCGAAATCACGATCTACGGGCTTGGTGCCGTGCTCCTATGCGGTGCCGGCGTGAAGACCGCCGCCGGAGTCCTGCGGAAGTAATGAAACCTCGGCCGAACAAGACACCACTTCCAGCGACTCTATGGCGCCCGTTTTCCATTCACAGCCCGCGATTCGTCGTGGCTGATCTGATGCGCTAAAATGAAACGTCTCGCACCAATACTCCTTTCACTGCTACTGGCTAGCTGCGCGTCGCAACCGAGCGGCGTTGCGCTTGCGACACAGAGACCGCGCACGTTCGCCGTTCCACACAGCCCAGAAGAAATTGAATCTGCGAGGGGTGCATACGACAGCGCTCCGTTGTTGATGGAGCGCACGGAGCCAGTCTTCCCTGCGGGGCAATCTGTCGCCTATGGCAAGGCGGAGATCGAATTCTTCGTCGAGAGTGACGGCACCGTAGGTGATGCTCAGGTCGTGTCTGCTACTGATCCGGCCTTTGGCAGGGCGGCCATCGATTGCATCAAACAATGGCGCTTCATCGCTGGGAATTTCCATGGGAAGCCGGCTCGCACGAGGCTGCTGCAGAGAATTGAGTTCGAGCTTCGATGAGAAGACCGCCTAAGCCCTGGGGGTGGTGTTCGCCTGGAGCGAAGCGGTGAACACCAGCTCTCAACCAGGCGGCTTCCTCGGCGGGCTGCAGCTCGCGTGGCCGGGCTTCCGGACTCACTGGGCGTTGCTCCAGCAGTGGCGCAGTTCACAAGCGCCGGGACCGGGGCGGCGTTAATCGCGTGCTCGCCTTTCCGCGACGGGCGGTTATGCCGGATGCGGTGACGGCGCTCCGGGCGCTTGCGCCCCTGCCGCCGGCGCGGCGCGGGGACGCCCCTCCGGCCCGGTCGCCACCGACGCGAGATCCCATGCACCCCATCAACCTGCGCGCAGAGGCCGCCAAGGTCGGTCTGTTCGAATACAAGGAGCTCGGCCGCATGAACGGCCACTCCTTCACGTTGATCAAGGCCACCGCGGCCACGCTGGAGTTCCATTCCCATCCGGACTCCGACGAGGTGTTCCTCGTCGTCGAGGGCGAGATGAAGCTCGAGTTCGAGGACCGCATTGTGCCGTTGAAGGCGGGTGAGCTGTGCATCGTGCCCAAGGGCGTGCGGCACCGGCCGATCGTCGAGACGGCCGTGACCAACCTCTTGATCGAGCAGGCCGGCACGCTCACGACGGCCAACACTCTGCAGAAACCCTGACGTTCCCATGATCGACTATCGCCATCCCGACCTCACCCAACATCCGCCCCGCAGCCCGCGCGCGCGCCTCGGCGGTTTCGCCCATCTGCCGCGGCTGCTCGACAAGGCGCGGGCGGTCGCCGCGGGCACACAGGGCGCGTACGAGTATCCATCGATGATGGATCGCCATTTCCTGGCGTTCACCGGCATCGACGCCGAGGCGTTGCTCGCCGAGGTGCGGCAGGATCGCTCGGACAGCGAGATGCTGGCGTGGGTGCTGCAACACCTGCGCCCGGCGCGGCACGCCTCGGAGATCGCCCAGTGGTCGCAGTGGCTGGAGGCGCTCGGGCCCGCGACGGCCAAGGGCCACGCGTGGCTGGCCGGCAAGCTGGAGGGCAACGGCCCGCAGCGGGCGGACATCACGACCTATTGCGAGCACCTCGACCTCGACGACTACGTCTTCTTCGGCGGCCACAGTTGAGCCGGCGGCGGGGTGCGCGTGCAGGCCGCCGGCCGGAGGGGGCGGATGGTTGACGCTCGGAGACCGGCCGGCCTGCTGCAGCGCATGAAAGCGAAGTTCGCGGCCATCATCGAAGCGGCGCCGGAGGGCGGCTTTGGGGCCATCTGCCCCGAGGTGCCGGGGGCGAACAGTCAGGGCGAGACGGTGGCCGCGGCAAAAAAGAGTCTGCGTGATGCCATCCGCCTCATCTTCGAGAATCGGGTGGCGCGAATCCGTTCCTGATTCCCTGAGTTCCAGATAGGTCGGTCCGACCTCCGGCGGTTGGGTCCGGCCTTGGTTTCCTTCGTTGCCTCCTGCCGGCCCGTTGCCGGGGCGTGCTGCGGGATTGTTTTCGCGCGCGGGGCGTGCAAGGTGGCGGCGATGGCCGTTCTGCCGCACGAGGACACGATTGTCGCGCTCGCCACTCCCGCGGGGGAGTCGGCGGTGGCGCTCGTGCGCGTGTCGGGCGGCGAGTGCGCGCGGTTGGCGCGCGAGATCTTCGGGCGCGTTCCCCCACCCCGGCTGGCGCGCCATGGCGACTACCGCGACCGCGCGGGCGTGGTCGTGGACGACGTGTTGTGCACCTATTTCGCCGGGCCGGGCTCGTACACGGGCGAGGACGTGCTGGAGATCGGTTGCCACGGGAGCCCTTACATCGCCGAGCGCGTGCTGGAGGACCTCGTGGCGCGCGGGGCGCGGCTGGCCGAGCCGGGCGAGTTCACCAAGCGGGCGTTTCTGCACGGGCGGATGGACCTCAGCCAGGCCGAGGCGGTGATGGATCTCATCCACGCACGCGGCGAACGCGCGCTTGAGGCCGCCAACCGCCAGCTGCGCGGCGCGCTCGGCAAACAGATCGCGGCGGCGATCGAGCGCCTGGTCGCCGTGGTCGCGCAGGTGGAGGCCTACATCGATTTTCCCGAGGAGGATCTGCCGGCGGAGAACCGCACGCAGTTGCGCGGCGCGGTGGCGGCGCTGCGCGCCGAGCTCGGGCGCCTGCTCGCCACGGCGCACTACGGCGCGCTGCTGCGCGACGGCGTGCGCACCGTGCTCGTGGGCGAGCCCAACGCGGGCAAGAGCAGCCTGCTCAACCGCCTCGTGGGCTGGGAGCGCGCGCTCGTCAGTCCGGAGCCGGGCACTACGCGGGATTTTCTCGAGGAGACGCGCGTGCTCGGTGCGCACAAGGTCCGTTTCGTGGATACGGCGGGGCTCAACGCCGCGCCGGGCGCGCTGGAGGCGCGCGGCATCGCCCGCACGCTCGAGCGCGCCGCCGAGGCCGACCTCTTCCTGGTTGTGCTCGACGCGACGCGCCCCTGCCCCACTCTGCCCGCCGCCGTGGCCGACCGGCTCACGGCCGCCAACACGGTGCTGGTGTGGAACAAGGCCGATCTGGCCGCGCCCGGCGCCGTGCCGGCCGTCTGGGCCGGTTTTGTGAGCGTGGCGGTGTCGGCCCTGACGGGCGACGGCATCGAGGCGCTGGAGCGGGATGTCACGGAACTCATCGATAAAGAACGAGTTACATTTGATGGTGACGTCATTGCCGTGAATGCGCGGCACGCCGGCGACCTCGCGGAAGCCACGCAATGTCTGGCGGATGCGGAAACGAAACTGGGCGATGCGGCGGTGGCGGCGGACGAGTTGATGGCCTCAGATTTGCGCGGGGCGCTGGACGCACTTGGCCGGATCGGCGGGCGCGTGGACCACGAGCGGATCCTCGACAAGCTCTTCGCGAGCTTCTGCATCGGCAAATAGCGCACCGCTCCCCTACTCCGCTGCCGGTTCTTGAGAGGCGAAAGAACCGCTGGGCGGACTCGGAGTGTTAACCGAAAAGAGAGCAAAGGGTCGGTTCTTTGTGTTCTCTCCGCGCAGCTATCCCTCGAGATACTTCGTTTTGGGTACGCGCCTCCTCAGGTACGCCGGGCCGGAAAGGTCGGCTTGGGAGGAGAGCTCCGGAATCCGCGCATTCTGCGCTTTCCGTGGTCCAATCCTCCGGAGTCTCGACCACAAATCGCACGGAGTGCACGGACCCGATCCGTGAGAGGTCGGCTCCTTCGGTTCGGCCGCGCCGGTTCTTGGCGGGTAGATTCGGCCTGATTGTCCCCTGCCCTGCTGGAACGCGAAATGAACGGAGGGACCGCGGAGTCGATGATGAGTACGGCCGTGTTCATTGCGGTTGCGACTCCCGTGGTCCTGAACGGCTTCGTTTCCTTCGTTGCCTTCTGTCGGCTCCGGGGTTTCGGCTGAGGGCCGATCATGGCGTACGTTTTCCAGGGCAAGGTCTTCGATGTGATCGTGTGCGGCGCCGGCCATGCCGGTTGCGAGGCCGCGTTGGCTGCGGCGCGGCTCGGGGCCGACACGCTGCTCGTGACGGGCAACCTCGACACGATCGCGCAGATGAGCTGCAACCCGGCGATCGGAGGCCAGGCCAAGGGCCACATCGTGCGGGAGATCGATGCCTTGGGCGGCGAGATGGCGATGAACACGGACGCCACGGGCATCCAGTTTCGCCTCCTCAACGAGTCCAAGGGGCCGGCGGTGCAGTCGCCCCGCGCGCAATGCGACAAGAAGGCCTACCAGTTCCGGATGAAGCAGACGCTCGAGCTGCAGCCGAACCTCCTCGTCTTCCAGGCGACTGTCACCGGGTTGATCTATGGTGGCGGCCGCGTGACGGGCTGCCGAACGAACCTCGACATCGATTTCCATGGGCGGACGGTCGTCGTGACCACCGGGACGTTCCTCCGCGGGCTCCTGCATATCGGCCAGAACAAGAATGAAGGCGGCCGGCTTGGTGATTTCAGCGCCCGGACACTTTCGGCCAGCCTGCAGGAGGCCGGGATCGAGCTCCGGCGGCTCAAGACCGGCACGCCGCCCCGTGTGCTCGGGCGAAGCTTGGATCTCAGCCGGATGGAGGAGCAGAAGGGTGATGAGCGGCCGACCTTCTTCGCGTTCCACGACACCCGGGAGCCCGGTGAGTTGTTCCACGTGGAACAATCGCGCGGCCAACAGCGGCTGGGCTGGGTGCCGGGCTCCGACCAGCTCTCGTGCTGGATGACCTACACGACGGAGCGCTCGGCCGAGATCGTGCGGCGCCACCTGCACACCTCGGCGATGTATTCCGGGCAGATCGAGGGGGTGGGACCGCGGTATTGCCCGAGCATCGAGGACAAGTTTGTGCGTTTTGCCGACAAACCGCGCCATCTGCTGTTCCTCGAGCCGGAAGGGCGCCACACCGACGAGTATTACATCAACGGCCTCTCCACCAGCATGCCGCTGGAGGTGCAATTGGAGCTGGTGCGGAGTATCCCCGGGATGGAGCGGGCGGAGTTGGTTCGGCCGGCCTATGCGGTGGAGTACGATTTCGCGCCGCCGACCCAGCTCTGGCCGAGCTTGGAGTCGCGGAAGGTCGAGGGATTGTTTTTCGCCGGTCAGATCAACGGCACCTCGGGCTACGAGGAAGCGGCCGGGCAGGGTGTGGTGGCGGGGCTCAACGCCGCGTTGAAGGTTCGCGGTGCCGAGCCGCTGGTCCTGGGACGACACGAGGCCTACATCGGGGTGTTGATCGACGACCTCGTGACCAAGGGTACCAGCGAGCCGTACCGGATGTTTACCAGCCGCGCCGAATATCGGTTGCTCCTCAATCACAGCTCGGCCGAGCTTCGCCTGCTGCCGCACCTGCGGCGGGTGGGGGCGGTGCCGCCGGCGCGGTTGGCCCGGATCGACCGCAAGACCGAGCGGGTAGGGCACTGGCTCAAAGTCCTAGAAACCGAGCGCTTCCAAGGCGCGAGCTGGGGCGATCACGTGCGCCGGAGCGAGCCGGAGTCGGTGTTGCCGGCGGAGTTTCAGGCCGAGGTGGCGCCGGTGCGTGATGAGGTGCTATACCGGCTGCGCTACCGTGGCTACCTCGAGCGCGAACAGCGCAACATCGAGCGGCTCTCCGGCTTGGAGCGGGTGAAGATCCCGGCCGGGCTGGACTTCAAGGCGGTGCGCGGGTTGCGCAAGGAGTGTGCGTTGAAGCTGGCCGAGCTGCGGCCGGCGACCCTAGGCCAAGCGAGCCGCATCAGCGGTGTGAGCCCGGCGGACCTGAGTGTGCTGCTGGTGTTGATTGAAGCGGGCAGGGCAGGGGGGCGCAGCGGCGAGTCCGAGCCGGTCCCCCCGGAGTCGTCTCCATGAAGGGACGGCTCCCGGTGTCGGGCGGGTGGCGCAAGTAACATTCCGGTGACGCCCGGGTTTTCTCTGGAAAGCCTCGGCGCCGGAGCTAGCCTGCGTCACATGGCCGACACACGGTCGAAACGCATTCTCATCGTCGACGACGAGCCCGACGTCACCGAGCTCGTCAGTTACCAACTGCGCACCAAGGGTTACACTGTCGAGACGCTCAACAACCCGACCCAAAGCATCGCGCGCATTCGGACCTTTCAGCCCGATCTCATCATCCTCGATGTGATGATGCCCGAGATCAGCGGCATCCAGATCTGCCGCATGTTGCGCGCCGATCCGAAGACGAAGACCCTTCCGGTGGTGTTTCTGACCGCCCGCGCGGAAGAAGCGGACCGCGTGCTCGGACTCGAAGTTGGCGGGGATGATTATGTTTGCAAGCCATTCAGTGTTAAGGAGTTGGTGCTGCGTGTGCAGGGATTGCTCCGGCGTCTGTCCCCTGCGGAGGAAGGCGCGCCCAAGCGACTCGAAATCGGCTCCATCGTTCTCGATAGCGAGCGCCATGAGGCGACGCTCAAAGGCACGCCGATCGAGCTCACAGCGACCGAGTTTCGTCTCTTGCGTCTGCTCATGGAGCGCAAGGGTAGGGTACAGACGCGCGAGCACCTCCTCTTGAATGTCTGGAATTACGAGACCGAGATCGAAACGCGCACGGTCGACACGCATATCCGGCGCCTGCGCGAGAAGCTTGGGGACCAGGCCGATCTCATCGAAACCCTTCGTGGTGTTGGCTACCGCATGATCGATTCCCCGAGCTCCGCATGATGGTCTTCCTCCTTGTCCTCGAATCGTTGGCCATTGTATTGCTGCTGAAGATCTTGCGCGATGTGCGCCGACGGCAACGCGATCTGGCGGCGGCGCTGCGCGATCGCACGCCCTACTTGGTGGACGAGGCGGGGAGCGGGCTGAACGCCGGATGGCGCACGACGGCTGCCGCTGCCAATGAGCTGATTGCGGCGTGGCGCGCAGCGGAGACGGCTCGGTCCGGCCAGTTGAATCAACTTGAGGCGACTCTGGGCAGTCTGCGGGAGGGCGTTCTCGCGGTGGATGAGAAGAACGCTATCCTCCTGGCAAACAAGGCGTTGGCGGAGATCTTCCCCAAGACTCCTTTCGTGTTGGGCCAGCGGATCGAGACGGTGATCCAGAGCAGCGGGTTCTCGGTGTTTCTCGACGACATCCGCCATGGAACGGCGGCTACGCGGGTCGAGCTGGAGTTCGCTGGCGACAACGGACCGGTTTGGGTCGAGGCGACTGGTGCGGTCATTCCCGCTTGGGATGGAAGCCGCGCGCGCTGGGTGCTCTGCGTGTTGCACGAAGTCACCCGGCAGCGGCGCTTGGAATCGATGCGCAAGGAGTTCGTGGCCAACGTCTCCCATGAGTTGCGCACGCCGCTGAGCGTGATCAAGGGCTTCGTCGAGACCTTGGTCGACGGCCACCGTGAAATCCCCGAGGGCGACCGCGACCGCTTCCTCCGTACGATTCAGCGCCACACCGATCGGCTCCATCTCATCCTCGAGGATCTGCTCACGCTGTCGCGCCTTGAGTCACGCCATCCCGGCCTCCGCTTCGAGGCGACCGACATCACGCGGCTGCTGCGCGAACTAGCTGACGATTACCGGCAGCGCGCGGCCAATTCCGGCCACCGCATCGATCTGCATCTCGCGGCCGAGGTGCCGTCCATCGCCGCCGATGCGGTGCGCCTGCATCAGGTCTTCGACAACCTTCTCGACAACGCGCTCAAATACACGCCCGCGCAGTCGTTCATCGCGATCCGCACCGCGCTGGTCGGATCGGAGCTGGAGATCCGCATCGCGGACAACGGTCCCGGCATCCCCGCCAAGGACCTGCCGCACATCTTCGAACGTTTCTATCGCGTGGACAAAGGTCGCTCGCGCGAGACGGGCGGCACCGGTCTTGGCCTGAGCATCGTCAAACACATCGTGCAGCTCCACGGTGGCCGCGTCTGGGCTGAGAGCATGCCGGGGCAGGGGACGACGATTGTGCTCTCGCTTCCCTTGATGCCGGCGGTGTCTGGTGGCGAGGGAGCTGGCTCCCAGCCGTCGTCGGCGACGGGCAAGTGACGCGCTTGGTGGGCGCGCCCGGCGAAGGGCGTTCGTCCGGTGTCGCCAATCCGATGGGGTTTTGGGCGCCACTTTTCGGTTGTCACTGCTCGGCGCGCCTCGGTGCATGGTGGCGTCATGCATTTCCACCCCGGCGCCAAGCCCGAGTTCGTCCGCCACGTTGAGGCGCGCCTGTCGCGGCTTCGCGAGGAGCTGCCGGCCGTGCTGCCGCCGGTGCCCGCGACGATCACGCTCGAGATCGGCTGCGGCCATGGGCATTTTCTCGCGCGTTACGCCGAGGCACACCCCGACCGATTCTGCTTGGGCATCGATATTCTCAACGACCGGCTGGAGCGGGCGGCGAAGAAACGAAATCGTGCCGGCCTGAAGAATCTCCATTTCCACAAGGCCGAGGCCGTCGAGTTGATCGAATGCCTGCCCGCCGGCGTCTCGCTCGCGGACGTCTTTCTACTCTTCCCCGATCCGTGGCCGAAGAAGCGCCACCACAAGAACCGACTGGTCCGCCCCGACTTCCTCGCTGCGCTCGCCGCGCGCATGGTCCCCTCTGGCCGCTTCTATTTTCGCACCGACCACGCGGAATATTTCGAGGCCGGCCGGGCGGTTCTCGCTGAGCATCCCGACTGGCAGGTCGAGCCCGGTGCTCCGTGGCCCTTCGAGGAGGCGACCGTTTTTCAGCTCAAGGCCCCGGCCTACGACTCGCTCGTGGCCAGCCGGCGTGCGACCTGACCCAACCCGCACCACCGCCTTGTGCGCTCGCGCGGAACCCCGGCGCTTCGCCGGCTGTTCTCACGCTCCGGCGTCGCCAATCTTCGCCGACAATCGGACCGGTGAGTTTGCGGCGTTCGAATTCCCGCTAATCTTCCCGCACTCTCTAATGAGCGAGCGTTGTAGGTTTGGCGTATTAGCGTTTAGGGTTTGCGGCGACGCATTACCTAATAGTTCTCGTGGCGCCTCGTTTTGGTTCAGCTACTTCGACATTTGACCCGATTAGATACATTCCCTTTCCCTCCCTTCCTCGCGCCCACCTCCTCATGATCGGACGAGTCATTCCCTGCGCCCTGCTTGCCCTTTCTGTTGCCGGCGTTGCCCGCGCCGAAGGCGGCGTCGATCCGGCAGCCGCGAGATTGTTCGAGATCCCGGGCCTTGGCCTACCGGTCACCAATAGCATGGTGACCAGCTGGGTCGTCTCGTTGCTGATCCTGGTCGGTCTGCGGTTGTTGGTGAAGAAACCGCAACTCATCCCGTCGCGAGGTCAGGGAATCGTCGAGAGCGCGCTGGTTGGCATTCGCGATGTGTTGGAGCCGATCGTCGGCAAGAAAGCGATTCGCGGAGCGCTTCCAATTCTTCTCTGCCTCTTCTTCTTCATTCTGCTGCAGAACTGGGCCGGACTCCTCCCTGGCGTTGGCACTGTGGGGACCGAGCACGACGGTCATTTCCGTTCGTTTATTCGTCCCGGTACGGCGGACTTGAATGCAACTCTTGCGTTAGCTGCAGTTGCGATGATGGCTTGGGTCTATCTGATCCTGAGATATGCCGGTCCGAAGTTGATCCTCTACGACATCTTTGGGAACAAGGCCGACAAGCGTGAGATGCCGGTAGTGATCTACTATTTCCTTTTTGTTATCTTCTTCTTTGTTGGGCTGATCGAGGTTGCTTCCATCTGTTTCCGCCCGGTCTCGCTTTCGTTTCGTCTGTTCGGAAACGTCTTCGGCGGCGAAAACCTGCTCCACCAGACCCATTTCGCATTTCCGTTCTACTTCCTCGAGCTCCTGATCGGGTTTGTCCAAGCGTTCGTTTTCACACTGCTCACGAGCGTGTACATCGGTCTGATCTGTAACCACGGAGACGATGCTCACGGGGCCGAAGGATCGCACCATTGACCACTTTTCCGGCCGGGACCGTGCCAAACGATGTGCGGACGACCGGATGCAACACTGAACAACCAATATGACCTCAATAATCGCAGAAGTCGCAGGTATCACAGGCAGCATTCAAGGCGCGCTCGGTTGCGTGGCAGCCGCAATTGGCGTCGGTATGATCGGAACGAAAGCCGTCGAAGCCGTGGGTCGAAACCCAGGCGCTTCAGGCAAAGTCCTGGTCCAGTCGATCATTGGTATGGCTCTCGCCGAAGCCGTCGCGTTCTACGCTCTGTTCCTCGGTAAGTGATCCTCTAACCGCGCGTCGGTGCAGAACTACCGACGCGCAATCTTCCGCCTCTCATGCTCGCCATTCTACCTGTGCTAGCCTCCGCTACCCCTGAGACCGTTGAGAAAACCTCGGGCGGCTTTCTGGAAAGCATTCAAGTGCTTCTCCACAATTTCGGGGTCGAGTGGAGCCTGTTTCTAATGCAGGTCCTCAGCTTCGGGGTGTTGGCCTTCGTTCTTTATCGCTGGGGCCTCAAGCCCGTCCTCGCCACGATGGACGAACGCCAGCACAAGATCGAGTCCGGCCTGAAGTACGCCGAGGAGATGAAGGCCAAGCTCGAGCAGGCCAACCAGCACAGCGAGGAGATCCTCCGCAAGGCTGCCTTGGAGGCGCAGGGCATCGTCACCGATGCCCGCAAGACCGCCAAGGAGCTCGCCGACCGCCAAACGCAGGACACCGCCGCCCAAACCGCCGCCATGCTCGCGAAGGCGCAGCAGGCCATCGAGCTCGAGCACGCCAAGATGGTCGCCGAGGTCCGCGGCGAGATCGCCCGCCTCGTTACCCTCACCGCCGGCAAGGTCCTCACCAAGGAACTCTCGCCCGACGAAAAGTCCCGCTACACGCAGGCCGCCACGCGCGAGCTCACCGGCGTGTGACCATTGCAGAACGCAGAATGAAGAATGCTGAACTGACCTCCCACTGGCCCGCTCAACATTCCCTCCACCTTCTCCACTCCGCCTTCCACCTTCTGCCTTAGCCCTGCGCAACGATGTCCGCTCCGAAAAAAGTCCGCGCCACCGCCAAGCTTCTGCTCTCGCTCAGCCTCGAGGATGACCAGCTTTCCGAGGCCCGGGTTCGCGACGTGCTGGTCTGGTTTGAGCAGAAGCCGCCGGCGCATGCCGCTGCTGTTCTGCGTGAGTATCGCCGGCTTGTTCTACGTGAGATTACCCGCACCCGCGCCCGGATTGAGTATTCCGGCGCGCTCGCGGGCGGCGCAATCCCCTCGATCGTCGCCGAACTCTCCAAACTCTACCATCGCCCGATTTCGGCGACTGCGGTCGAGAACCCCGCGCTGATCGCCGGTGTGCGCGTGAGCATCGGCGACGATGTCTTCGAGCGTTCCGTGGCGGCCCAGCTCGACACCCTCGCTTCCGCCACCGCCTGAATCCGTTTTCCCACTCCGCCCGTTTTCCCGCTCCGACGTAACCCGTATCTCCCTTCCTGATGAGCTCCGTCATCGAACAAATCGAGCAACAGATCGCCAAACTCCAGACCAAGACGGTCAAGAAGAACGTCGGCCACATCCGCACTCTCGCCGACGGCGTCGCCAAGGTCGACGGCCTCTCGGACGTGATGTACAACGAGATGGTCCAGTTCCCCGGCGATGTCATTGGCATCGCGCTCAATCTTGAGGAGGACGAGGTTGGTTGCGTGCTCCTCGGCGATGTCGCCAAACTCAAGGAGGGTGATGAGTGCCGCACGACCGGCCGCCTTCTCTCCGTCCCGGTTGGCAAGGCGCTCCTCGGCCGCGTGGTCGACGCCCTCGGTCGCCCGATCGACGGCAAGGGCCCGATCGACGCCAAGGAATTCAACCCCGTCGAGAAAATCGCCCCCGGCATCATCGCTCGCAAATCCGTGAGCCAGCCGCTGCTTACCGGCATCATGTCCATCGACTCGATGATCCCGATCGGCCGCGGCCAGCGTGAGCTGATCATCGGCGACCGTGGCACGGGCAAGACCGCCATCGCGATCGACACGATCATCAACCAGGCGCGCATCAACAAGGCCGGTCTCGCCTCGGGCGATCCCGCGTTCCGCCCGGTCTATTCCATCTACGTTGCGGTCGGGCAGAAGAACTCGAACGTCGCCCGCACGATCGGCGTGCTCGAGGAGGCCGGCGCGATGGATTACACCATCATCGTCTCGGCTCCCGCGTCCGACAACGCCGCCAACCAGTACATCGCCCCGTACTCCGGCGCCGCGATGGGCGAGTGGTTTATGGCGAACAACCAGGACGCGCTCATCGTCTACGACGACCTCTCGAAGCACGCCGTCGCCTACCGCCAGATTTCCCTCGTCCTCAAGCGTCCCTCCGGCCGCGAAGCTTACCCGGGCGACGTGTTCTACCTGCACTCGCGTCTGCTCGAGCGTTCCGCCCGCGTGAACGAGAAGAACGGCGGCGGCTCGCTCACCGCGCTCCCCATCATCGAGACCCAGGCCGGCGACGTCTCCGCCTACATCCCGACCAACGTGATCTCGATCACCGATGGTCAGATCTATCTGGAAACGGACCTCTTCAACCAGGGCCAGCGTCCCGCGGTGTCGGTCGGTCTTTCCGTCTCGCGCGTCGGTTCCGCGGCGCAGCTGAAGATGACCAAGCAGGTCGCCGGCAAGATCAAGGGCGAGCTCGCCCAGTTCCGCGAACTCGCCGCCTTCGCGCAGTTCGGTTCCGATCTCGACGCCCGCACCAAGGCCCAGCTCGACCGCGGCTCCCGCATCACCGAGCTCTTCAAGCAGCCCCAGTTCAACCCGCTGCCCATCGAGCTGCAGGCCGCCGTCCTCTGGGCGATGCAGAACAACGCCTTCGACTCCGTGCCCGTCGCCAAGATCGTCGAAGCCTCGGCGAGCCTCCGCGACTTCCTCACCGCGCGCCGGACCGACACCCTCGCCAAGCTTGCGAAGGAACGCGCCTTCAACGACGCCATCGCCGCCGAGCTCAAGCCGGCCGTCGAGGAATGGAAGAAGACCTTCACGGCGGCCTAATGCAGAGTGAAGAGTGCTGAATGCAGAACGAAGACAACGATCTTGCCGAAAGAACCTACCAGTTCGGTCGACGCGTTCTCGAATTCTACGCCACACTGCCCGAAACCAAAGTCGCCAACCACCTCGGCTTCCAACTCGTACGTGCCGGCACTTCCGTCGGCGCCAACTACCGCGAAGCCCGCCGCGCCCGTTCCAAACCCGAATTCATCGCCAAAATGGGAGACTGCCTCAAAGAGCTCGACGAATCCGCCTACTGGCTCCGCCACTTGGCCGACTCGCAGCTCGGCGACCACAAGCTCCGCACTTGGCTCCAACAGGAGGCCGACGAACTGATTCGCATCTTCGTCGCCAGCATCAAAACCGCCCGTGGTGACTGATTCCTTCTGCACTCTGCATTCTCCCTTCTCCGTTAGGACTTAACCTCCCATGCCCTCGACCAGAGACATCAGACGCCGGATTAAGTCCGTAAAGAACACCCGCCAGATCACCAAGGCGATGGAGCTCGTGGCGGCGTCGAAGATGAAGAAGGCGCAGCAGGCGGCGCTCGCCGGCCGGCCCTACGCGCAGCTGCTCGCCGACATGCTTGCCGCTGTCGCCGCCCGCGTCGACGAGGCGCTCCATCCGTTTCTCGCCGCTCGCGAGGTGAAAACCCGCGGCATCCTGCTGATCACGACGGACAAGGGCCTCTGCGGCCCGCTCAACAGCAACCTCTTCCGCCTCGTCTCGGAGATCAAGACGCCGGCGAAGTTCGTCGCCGTCGGCCGCAAGGGCACGCAGTTCCTCGCCCGCGCCAAGCGCGACCTCCTCGCCGATTTCTCCGTCAGCGACCGCACGCCGTTCGCCGAGGTGCGCCCGATCGTCGAGTACCTGGTGAAGCAGTATCTGGCCGGCGAAATCGACACGATCGAGGTCATCTATCCCCGGTTCAAGAATACGCTGGTGCAGGAATCGGTTGTCCGCCCGGTGCTTCCGCTCGCCAACGTGAAGGAATTTCTCGCGCACCTCCATGCCGAGACCGGCGTCACTGCCCGCACCGACGACCGCGAGATGCTCTTCGAGCCCGGTGCGCATCAGGTGCTCGAGGCCTTGCTGCCGTTCTACGTGAACCGCCTGCTTTACCAGCTCGTGCTTTCCGCCCGTGCCTCGGAGCACAGCGCCCGCATGGTCGCGATGAAGACCGCCAAGGACAACGCCTCCAAGCTCCTCGACGACCTCACTCTCGAATACAACAAGGCCCGCCAGGCCGGCATCACCGCCGAGATCCTCGAGATCTCCGCCTCGCAGATGGCGCAGTCCGCCTGAGCCACCGCCGCCCCTCCCGGCCCCAACTTCTCAACACCGCCACCCGTTTCCCGCTCATGAACAAAGGCAAGATCACCCAGGTCATCGGCGCCGTCGTCGACGTGCAGTTCCCCGCCGGCAGCGTCCCGCCGATTCTCCAAGCCCTCGAGATCAACTACCAGCTTCAGGGCAAGCCCACGAAGCTCGTGCTCGAGGTGCAGCAGCACCTGGGCGAAGGTCTCGTGCGCGCCGTGGCGATGACCACCACCGAGGGACTGGTGCGCGGCACCGAGGTGCTCGACACCGGTTCCGCCATCTCCGTGCCCGTCGGCGAGGGCGTGCTCGGCCGCATCTTCAACGTCACCGGCGATCCCGTCGACGAGCGCGGTCCGGTCAAGTACGACAAGCTTTCCCCGATCCATCGCGCCGCCCCGCCGCTCGTCGACCAGGAGACGAAGCCCAAGATTCTGGAGACGGGCATCAAGGTCATCGACCTCATCTGCCCCTTCATCAAGGGCGGCAAGGTCGGCGCCTTCGGCGGTGCCGGTGTCGGCAAGACCGTGGTCATCATGGAGCTCATCAACAACATCGCGAAGACGCACGGCGGCTACTCGGTCTTCGCGGGGGTCGGTGAGCGTTCCCGCGAGGGCAACGACCTCTACCACGAGATGAGCGACTCCGGCGTCATCGACCAGAAGGACCTCTCCAAGTCGAAGGTCGCCCTCGTCTACGGCCAGATGAACGAGCCGCCGGGCGCCCGCATGCGCGTCGGCCTCTCCGCCCTCACGATGACCGAGTACTTCCGCGACGAGAAGAACCAGGACGTGCTTCTCTTCATCGACAACATCTTCCGCTTCTCCCAGGCCGGTTCCGAGGTCTCCGCGTTGCTGGGACGCTCGCCCTCCGCCGTCGGCTACCAGCCCACGCTGGCCAGCGAGATGGGCATCCTGCAGGAGCGCATCACCTCGACGAAGAAGGGCTCCATCACCTCCTTCCAGGCCGTCTACGTGCCCGCCGACGACCTGACCGATCCGGCCCCGGCCAACACCTTCGCGCATCTCGACTCGACCATCGTGCTCGAGCGTTCGATCGCCGAACTCGGCATCTATCCCGCCGTCGACCCGCTCGCCTCCGGCTCCAAGGCGCTCGACCCGGCCATCGTCGGCCAGGAACACTATGCCGTCGCCCGCGGCGTGCAGCGCGTGCTCCAGCGGTACAAGGACCTTCAGGATATCATCGCGATTCTCGGTCTCGACGAGCTCTCGCCCGAGGACAAGCAGACGGTCTACCGCGCCCGCAAGATCCAGAAGTTCCTCTCGCAACCCTTCAACGTCGCCGAGGTCTTCACCGGCACGCCGGGCAAGATCGTCAACGTCCGCGACACCATCCGCGGTTTCAAGATGATCCTCGACGGCGAACTCGACGCCGTGCCCGAGGGCGACTTCTACATGACGGGCGGCATCGACGAGGTCATGGCCGCCACCGAGAAGAAGTAACCGCTGGAATCCAGAATCGCGGGGCCGGACCCGCAGCGCATCCGGCTCCCACCTTCCACCTTCTCGATTCTTCTCCCGCCCATGCCTCTCACTCTCGAAATCGTCACCCCCGAAGGCCGCGTCTATTCCGACACGGTGGACACCGTCGTTCTGCCGACGACGATGGGTGAGATCGGCATCCTGCCCGGCCACATTCCGCTGCTCACCCAGCTCGAAGACGGCGAGCTCCGTGTCCAGAAAGGCAGTTCAGTGGAGTCGCTCGCCTGCGGCCGCGGGTTCGCCGAGATCGCCGGCGACAAGATCAGCGTGCTCGCCGAGCAGGCGATCGACATCGCCAAGATCGACGAGGCCGCGGTCGAGAACGCCTGCCGCCGCGCCGAGGAGGCGCTCGCGCAGAAACAGTCCCTTTCCGCGGAGGAAGCCGAGCGCCTCGAGGGTGTGGTCCGTTTCGCCTACGCGCAGTTGGACCTCAAGCGCCGTCGCCGCGGCTGATCCGCGCGTTGGCTCGGTTCGCACGTATCGCTGTAGCCGGCGGCGCCGAGGCCGGCTCTACGTTCGGCATCATTCTTCCGTACGGCGTGCGCCCGACGGTCTTGCGGACGAACGCTACGGCTCCGTTCGCGTTTGCGGAGGCCACGGCTCGAACTGTTGCCGCGCCGGCACGTAGAGCGGGTGGCGCGGATGACCGTCCTGAGTGGTGCCGAGACAGCTCAGCTCGCGGCCGGCAAGGAGGCGCACAACGGCGTCGGCCCGCGCCTGATAGGTACCAGTCACGCCCCAGGCGGCGACGATGCGCTCGCACCGTTCGGCGGCGCGGAGCAGCCACGCGTCGTTTTCGGGGCCGACCGGGTCGTCGGCCTTCATCATTTCCTCGGGGTAGGGCGTGCGCAGGGCGAAGAGGTTGGCCATCCAGAAGCCGTCGAAGCCTGCGCGCTTGGAGAAATCGGCGATGCGCGTGAGCGTGGGATCGAGTTTGGCCTCGTCGGCGGTGCTGGGGTTGAGCCCGATCCAGAGGATGAGCCTGTCGCCAAACAGCGGATTCCAGCGATGGATCAGGCTGTAGCGATGGCGGCGGTCGGGCGAAAACTGGCACTCGTTGTCCACCGCGCGAGTGAGAGCGAAAGCCGGGGCGATGGGAATCGCGGAGTGCACGTGGCGCCGGTTTTGCCGCTTTGCGGGAACGGCCGGTGCGCTACGGTGGTGGCGCCGATGCCGGACATCGTCCTCGCCACGTTCAACGCCAAGTACATCCACGCCTCGTTCGGGCTGCGCTGCCTGCGCGCCAACTTGGGCGAATTGCGCGAACGCTCGGCGCTGGTCGAGTTCACGATCCAGGAACGGCCGCTCGATGTGGCCGAGCGTATCCTCGCGCTGAAGCCGCGGATCGTGGCGCTGGGCGTGTACGTGTGGAACGTGGCGCCCACGACCGAGCTGGTGGCGCTCCTCAAGCGCGTGCGTCCGGAGCTGGTTGTAGTCCTCGGCGGGCCGGAGGTGAGCCACGAGTCCGAGGCGCAGGAGATCGTGCGCCTGGCTGATTGTACGATCCGAGGGGAGGGCGAAGTGGTGTTCGCGGAGATCTGTCGAGCGGTGTTGGCGGGCGGAACTGTGCCGGGGCAGATCATGGCGGCATCACTGCCCGACTTGTCCGCGCTCACGCTGCCCTACGACGAGTACACGGACGAGGACATCGCGCACCGGTTGATCTACGTGGAGGCGTCGCGCGGGTGTCCGTTCTGCTGCGAGTTCTGTCTGTCGTCGCTCGACGAGGCGGTGCGCGCGTATCCGCTGGAACCGTTCCTGGCGGCCATGGATCGGCTGCTCGCCCGGGGCGTGCGGCACTTCAAGTTCGTCGACCGCACCTTCAACCTCCACCTGCCAACGAGCCGGCGCATCCTCGAGTTTTTCCTCGAGCGGATGGCGGAGGCAGGATCGCAGAGTAGCGGAACCGTTCCGGTTCCGTCCGGCGCGGAAGCCGTGCCGCTTCGAGAAGACCGATCACCGACCACAGTGCACGGTCCACGGTCCACCGTCCACGGCTGCACCGGACTCTTTCTGCATTTCGAGATGGTGCCGGACCGGCTGCCGCCGGAGCTGCGTGAATTGCTGGCGCTTTTTCCGGCGGGGTCGCTGCAGCTCGAGGTCGGCATCCAGAGTTTCGATCCGGCGGTGACGGCGGCGATCAATCGCCGGCAGGACGTGGCGAAGCTGGAGGAGAACTTCCGCTTCCTGCGCGAGCATACGACGGCGCATGTGCATGCCGACCTCATCGTCGGCCTGCCCGGCGAGACGGTGGCGGGCTTCGGCGCCGGCTTCGACCGGCTGGTGGCGCTGGGCCCGCAGGAGATCCAGGTCGGGATGCTGAAGAAGCTGCGCGGGGCGCCGATCGCGCGCCACGACGGACCCGAGGCGATGGTCTACTCGCCCGTGCCGCCCTACGAGATCCTGTGCAACCGTGTGATCGACTTCCCGACGATGCAGCGACTGCGGCGGTTTGCGCGCTACTGGGATCTGGTCGGCAACAGCGGCAACTTTGTGGAGACCCTGCCGCTGCTGTGGGGTGGGGCGCCGTCAGCCGGGGCTGTTCGGGGCGCGGAAAGTCTTCACTTTCCGCCCAAGGACTTCGCAACGGCGGAGTCCTCGCCGTTCGCGGAGTTCCTGCGGTTCAGCGACTGGTTCTTCGCGCGCGAGGGG
>JAEXPL010000038.1 GCA_023446865.1 Verrucomicrobiota bacterium
GTTCGTAACCCGCGTTTTTATGACCATCTCCCTCAACGCCTTCCTGCTCGTCGCCGGCCTGCTCTTCGCGCTCGGCTTCTTCGGCGTGCTCCTGCGGCGCAACACCCTGGTGCTCTACATGTGCCTCGAGCTCATGCTCAACGCCACCACGCTCGCCCTCGTCGCCTTCTCCCGCTTCAACGGCACGCCCGACGGCAACACCTTCGTCTTCTTCATCATCACCGTCGCCGCCGCCGAGGTGGCCGTGGGCCTGGCGATCATCGTCCAGCTCTACCGCCAGCGCCGCACCGTGCAGGTCGACGAACTCACCGCGCTGAAGGACTGAACCCGATCTCTGACCAGAACATGAGTCACAGAGAACACAGAGCTGCAGCCGGAGAGCACGGAGGACCTGAACGACTCTCTGTGGCCTCCTCCGCGCTCTGTGCCCTCTGTGTCCCGCTCCGGGGCTCTGATTCCGTCTTCCCGCCTTCCGCTTTCCGCCTTCCGCTCTCTCGATGACTCCCGTCACGACCACCCTCGCACTCTTGCTGCTCCCGCTGGCCTCGGCCGCGGTGATCGCGCTCTTCCTGCGCCGCCGGCACAACCTCGCCGCCACCGTCTCCGTGCTCGCCGCCGCCGGCATCGCCGCGCTCGCCGCCACGCTCATCTTCGCGACCGACCGCACGCCGGTGACCGGCTCGCTCGAGTGGCTCGCCCTCGGGCCGCTCACGCTCAAGCTCGGCTTTCTCGTCGACGATCTTGCCAAGCTCATGATGGCCGTCGTCGCGTTCGTCGGCTTCCTCATCCACGTCTTCAGCGTCGGCTACATGCACGACGACGAGGCCAAGGCGCGGTTCTTCGGCGGGCTCTCGATCTTCATGTTCTCGATGCTCGGCATCGTGGTCGCCGACAACCTCTTCATGATTTTCATCTTCTGGGAACTGGTGGGCTTCAGCTCGTACCTGCTGATCAACCACTACAACCAGAAGCAGTCCGCGGCCGACGCCTCCAAGAAGGCTTTTATCGTTAATCGCATCGGCGACTTCGGCTTCCTCCTCGGCATCCTCTGGTGCTGGTGGCAGTTCGGCACGACCAACCTCACCGAGATTGCTGGTATCATGGTCACAGGCGGTGCGGTGGTCGCGACCGCGCTCCCGCTGCTCCTCTTCTGCGGTGCCGTCGGCAAGTCCGCCCAGTTCCCGCTGCAGGTCTGGCTCCCCGACGCGATGGAGGGCCCGACGCCCGTCTCCGCGCTCATCCACGCCGCCACGATGGTCGCCGCCGGTATCTACATGCTCTGCCGGATCAACGTCCTGATGACCGCCGACGCGCTTTCGGTGATCATGTGGATTGGCGTGATCACTGCCGCCTACGCCGCGCTCTGCGCCGTCGTGCAGCGCGACATCAAGAAGGTCCTCGCGTACTCCACGCTCTCGCAGCTCGGCTACATGGTCGCGGCGTTCGGATTGGGGTCAGTTATGCGCGCTGGACCGGCTTTACTCACAGACACCGATGGTACCGTGTATGGAACAGCGTTTGGATTCCATGATGCTCCTGTGGGCGCCGCCGCGGCGATGTTCCACCTCACGACCCACGCCTTCTTCAAGGCGCTGCTCTTCCTTGGTTCCGGCTCGGTCATCGCCGGCTGCCACCACGAGCAGGACATCTTCAAGATGGGCGGCCTGTGGAAGAAGATGCCCGTGACGTTCGGAACGTTCACGATCGGCGTCGCCGCCATCGCCGGCCTGCCGTTGCTCTCCGGTTTCTACTCGAAGGACGCCATCCTTTACCTCGCCTTCCTGAACAACAAGGCGGTCTTCGGCATCCTCACCGCCACCGCCGTGCTGACCTCGTTCTACATGGTCCGCATGTGGAAGATCACCTTCTTCGGTGAGGCCCGCTCGCACGAGTCCGAGCACGCCCACGAGACCGGCCTCACAATGACGCTCCCGCTCGTCGTCCTCGCCATCCTCTCGGTCGTCGGTGGTTACGGCTGGTTCTTCCCGCATATCGCCGGCTCCTTCTCCGAACTCGTTCCCGAGGCACACGGCTCCGCCCACATCGCGATGATCCTGCTCTCTTGCGGCATCCTCCTGCTCGGTGCCGGTGTGGCGTGGCTGTTCTACAAAGCCGACGCCACCGATACGCTCGCGGCGAGATCCCCCGCGGCGTTCGGTCTGCTCGAGCGCCTGAAGGAAGGCCCGGATCGGTTCTACGGTTACTACGTGGCGAAGGTGCAGCAGCGCTTTGCGATGGTCCTGAACTTCCTCGATACGATCTTCGTGGCCGGACTCCCGCGGGTCGGCGCCGAGATCGTCTCCTGGCTCGGCGCCGGCGCGCGCCAGCACCACGTGGGCAGCCTGCACGCCTACGTCTACTGGTTCCTCTTCGGCGCCGCCCTCTGCTGGGCCATCGCCACCGGGCTTCTCTGAACCATGTCTCCTGATTTCCAGACGGACCGACAAAAGGTAACGAAGGAAATGAAGTCGCCTGCGCCGTGCGCGGCCTCCGCTCTCCTCCGTCCTTCGTTCTCTTCGTTATCTTCTGTGGTCTGCCTTTCCTGCCGATGAACGACGCTACGCTACAGCTCCTGTTGCAACTGGCCGTGGCCACGCCGCTGGCCGGCGGGCTCATCCTCGCCTTCGGCAACTTCATCCCCAAGCGCCTCTGCAAGGTCGTCG
>JAEXPL010000066.1 GCA_023446865.1 Verrucomicrobiota bacterium
CGACCACGTCGGGCGTGAGGAAATAGACGGGCTGGCCGAGCATGCCGGCCTCGGCCTCGATGCCACCCACGCCCCAGCCAACGATGCCGATGCCGTTGATCATCGTCGTGTGCGAGTCGGTGCCGACGAGCGTGTCCGGATAATAGACACCGGCGGCGTCCTTGAGCACGCCCTTGGCGAGGTACTCGAGATTGACCTGGGGGATGATGCCGATGCCGGGTGGCACGACCTTGAAGGTCTCGAACGCCTGCATGCCCCACTTCAGGAACTGGTAACGCTCGCGGTTGCGCGAGAACTCGAGCTCGAGGTTCTTGGCCTGCGCTTCGGCGCTGCCGGCGAAGTCGACCTGCACGGAGTGGTCGACCACGAGGTCCACCGGCACGAGCGGTTCAATCAGCTTCGGGTTCTTGCCGAGCTTGGCCACCGCGGAGCGCATGGCCGCGAGGTCGACGCGCAGCGGCACACCGGTGAAGTCCTGCAACACGATGCGCGCGACGACAAAGGGGATCTCCTCCGTGCGTTCGGCCTTGGCCTGCCAGCTCGCCAACGCCTTCACGGCGGGCTCGGCGACGCGTTTGCCGTCGCAGTTGCGCAGCAGGGATTCAAGGACGAGACGGATGGAAACCGGGAGGCGCGAGACCTTGTAGCCGGACTTCTCGAGCGCGGGCACCGAGTAGAACCTGTGCGAGGTACCGGCGGCGGCGAAGGTCTGTAGCGTGTTGAGAGGATTGGGCAGATCGCTCATGGAAACGGTGGTGGTGAGTGAGTGACGACAAAGGCGGCCGGCAGCGGGTAGCGTGCCGGCCGCACGGAAGATTGTCGGATTCGTTTACTTCGCCAGCGCGGCCTTCACGGCCTCGAAGTTGGGCAGATCCTTCGGAGTGGCGGTCTGCTCAGCGTACTTGATCACGCCGTCCTTACCGACCACGAAGGCCGCCCGGGCCGAGGTGTCGCCCACTCCCGCCAGATTCGGGAAGAGCACGTCGTAGGCCTTGGTGACGGTCTTGTTCAGGTCCGAGACGATGGTGAGCTTGATGAAGTTCTTCTGCGCCCACGCCTCCTGCGCGAACGGGCTGTCGACGCTGATCGCAATCACGTCGGCGCCGAGCTTCTCATAGTCGCCGAGACCGCCGCTCTGGTCGCACATCTCCTGGGTGCAGACGCCGGTGAACGCCAGCGGGAAGAACAGCAGCACGGTCTGTTTCTTGCCGAAATTGTCGCTGAGTTTCACGTCCTTCAGGCCTTCGGCCGTCTTGGACTTGAGGGTGAAATCGGGAGCTTTCGAACCGACTGCGAGTGGCATGGTGGTAGTGGATGCGGAGTTGGTTTTCGTGAGTGGGTTCCCGGCGCTAAGCCCCGGGAATTTGGAGGCGGCACCGTAGCCAGCCGGTCGAGCGTGACACAAACCAAATTTCCCCTTGTCCGCGCCCCCCGCCGCCGCGACCCTCCGCGCCCTTGTCCCATGAACATCCTCGAAGACCTGCGCGCCCGTGGACTGGTGGCTGATTGCACCGATTGGGACGGCCTCTCGGCCCGTCTCGCCCAGAAGCCCATCGCGCTCTACTGCGGCTTCGATCCGACCGGCGACAGCCTCCATGTCGGCCACCTCATGGGCCAGGTCACGATGCGTCGTTTCCAGCTCGCCGGCCACCACCCCGTCGCCCTCGCCGGCCGCGCCCCCGGCATGATCGGCGACCCCTCGGGCAAATCCGCCGAGCGCAACCTCCTCACCCGCGAGCAGCTCGCCCACAACGTCTCCTGCATCAAGCGCCAGCTCTCGCGCCTCCTCGACTTCGACTGCGCCGGCAACCCCGCCCGCCTCGTCGACAACGCCGACTGGACCGTCCCCTTCTCCTACCTCGATTTCCTGCGCGACATCGGAAAGCACTTTTCGATCAACATGATGATCGCCAAGGACAGCGTGCGCTCGCGCATGGAGGGCGACAACGGCATCTCCTACACTGAGTTCAGCTACATGCTGCTCCAGGCGCACGATTTCTATCACCTGCGCCGCACCTGCGACTGCGAACTCCAGATCGGCGGCTCCGACCAGTGGGGCAACATCACCGCCGGCACCGACCTCATCCGCAAGAAGCTCGGCGTGCCCGCCTGGGGCCTCACCTTCCCGCTCATCACGAAGAGCGACGGCACCAAGTTCGGCAAGACCGAGGGCGGCGCCGTCTGGCTCGACCCGCAGAAGACCAGCCCGTATCGCTTCTACCAGTTCTTCGTGAACACTGAGGACGCCATGGTCGTCCAGTACCTCCACAAGTTCACGCTCCTCCCTCTCGACCAAATCGCCGCGCTCGCCGCTGAGTTCACCGCCAACCCCGGCGCCCGCTCTGCCCAAAAGGCCCTCGCCCGCGAAGTCACCACGCTTGTCCACGGCAAGTCCGCGGCCGACGACGCCATCCGCGCCAGCGAGATCATGTTCGGCGGCGGCCTCGAGGGCATCACCGAGGCGCTCTTCGCCGATGTCGTCGCCGAACTCCCGACCAAGCCGGTCGAGAAGGTGAAACTCGAGGGCTCCGGCCTCGCGCTCACCGAGGCGCTTGTCCTCGCCGGCCTCACCAACTCGAAAGGCCAGGCACGCAAGGATATTGAGGCCGGCGGCGTGTACCTGAACAACGTCCGCGTGACCGATGTCGCCCGCGGCGTGAGCACCGCCGACCTGCTTTTCGGCAAGCACGTCCTCCTCCGCAAAGGCAAGCGCACCTACGGAGTCCTCAGCGCCCGCTGAGGACCAGCGGCACCTGAAGCCGCCGGTTGAAAACCATTTGGGTTCGACCGCCCGAGCAGCGCGCGGGCGTCGCGCATCAAGGGATTACCCGAATTCGGTAGAACCGCCGGGGCTCAGGAACGACACCTCGCGTCAGGGTCATTGAGGCTCCGGTTCCTTCGAGCACGTCGCTCGCTGCGGACCAAGCCAATAGATCGACAGACTCCTCGACCTGGTAGAAGCGGCCGACCTTGGAGAGCCAGATCAACTCGATCCCCGTGGATGCCGGCCGACAAGCAAGCCTCAGAACGTCTCCGGCATCCAAGGGATCCGTACCAGAAACAAACTCCTCGAGATCGCTCGCCCCGTCGTCGTCGGAATCGGTGGTTCCGTTCGCCCGGGCCAGCCCGCCGAAGTGGAGCTGTTCCCAGCTGTCGGGCAAACCATCGGCGTCGGTGTCGACCGTGCTGTTCGGATCGGCCACCGCGAATGCGCGGACGTAGCCGTCGGAGGAGGCGATCAGGAGCTCATGGCCCGCCAGACTAACGTAACCGCCAAAATCAATGGTGTGGCGAAGCAGACGAGTCCGTAGATCAAAAAGATAGGTTTTGGTCGGCGAATACGCGATGACGGTGTCGTTGGTGATGATCGGCTGCCAATACAGTCCGCTTTCCCCGGCCGGGGCTTGGTACGTTCCAAGATGGCGACCGGTGGTTTCGTCATAAGCCTTCACGAATCTGCCCTCCGAGACCGCGAATACGGCCTGGTGGGCAACGGCCGGCGTCCCCGTGAACTTGTCGCGGACTTTCCACAGAGTCTTCCGCCCCACCAGATCAACGGCGACGAGGTCCTGCATCCCGTAGGGAATCGTGACCGGATCATTGACGAAGTACGCCCGGTCGTTCGCACAGGCAACCGTCCGGTTCATCGAATAGCCGGCCCATTTCCATCCTTGGTCGATCGACCAAAGCACAGCGCCCGTGCCCGGATCATGCGCCCTGAAAACCCCCTTGACGAAGGAATAGAGTCCGCCGCTGTGCAGGGCTGGGGTCCAATCGTCGTATTGTTCCATTGACTGGAAGAAGCGCTGGGCACCACTGGCTTTGTCGTAGCCATAGAGACCACCATAGGTGCCTCCATTGATGTAGATTCCCGAGCCGTCGATGGCCGGCGCCAAGTATGATTCCCATTGTGCAGTGAAGGGACTCGACCAGCGAATAGTGCCATCCGCGCCATTCAGAGCAAAAAGCCGGCTCGCGCCGCCGTTGCCGCACTGCAGGTACACATTGCCCGCAAACGCCGTCGGCGCGTTCAGCGAGTATCCGGCAAAATCGACTCGCCAAACCTCCATACCGGTGGACAGGTCCAGAGTAAACAGACGGGACGCCCCCCATCCACTGACATAGGCACGCCCCTCCATCACGGCGATTTGGTAGGGGCCATTGCCGAGGTTGTTGGACCACAACGGGGCGAAATTGGCCGAGCCGAGCTGGATGGGTTGGTAGGCGGTGTGCTCCGGACCACAGCCAAAGGTCGGCCAGTCACGACCAAGCGAAGAGCTGATCACGACAGTTACGGCACTGTCCGTCACCACCCCGGCGGCATCACGGACGGAATAGGTGAAGGTGTCGGTACCGGACGTGAACGAGGAATGTGGAACATAGTTCAACGAACCGCCGGGATTCTGCGAGACCGTGCCCGTGCTTCCCTGCGTGAACCCCACGACGGCCAACACCTCGCCGTCAGCATCTCGGTCATTGGCCTCTGGATGGAAAGCGCGCAACGTTTCGCCCGGGCGCAGTGCCACGGTGTCGGGAATCGCCACCGGAGGGTCATTCACAGGCGTGAGGCTGATCTGGACCGTTGCCGTGTTCGAAGTGGTGTACGGATCATGAGCCGAAAAAGTGAACGTACCCACACCGCGCCCGTTGGCATCGAGCGGCGCTTGGTAAATCACCCGACTTTGGGAGTCCTGCACCAGCATGGGCACCTCCGTGATTGCTGCGCCCTTCGTCACACCATCAGTAGTTTGGAAAAGAGCCCCCTGCGCAGGCAATGAACGGATGACAAAACGCAACGGCTGGGGCTGGTCGTCGGTAGCCTCCAATTTGAGCGTCACGTTGGCCTCCTCAAGGATCGTAGCCTGGATCGGCTGCGCCACAGGCGCGCTGTTCTCCGCGGGCACATGGCAATAGGCCCGCACCGCATTGTCCGAACACGCCAGATAGACAGTATCGTCGGCAATCGCGACTTCGCTGCCAAACGGAAGCGTTTGGAGCAGCGCTCGCGTCCCCCGGTTGAAGATATAGGTGCTGCCGGACGAACCTGCAAAAACCAGATCGCCCGCCACAACCGGTGCTCCTTTGAGTATCGCGCCAGCCGGGGCGGTATAGTCGCCCAGCGGGTGCCCGCCCGCCGCGCCGAATGTCTTCACGGAGTTGCCCGAAAGAACGAAGACAGTGCCATTCACGACAGCTGGTGTGCCGCTGAACGCTCCGATCACCTTCCAGGCCACCGACCGTGCACTAAGGTCGATCGCAACAAGATCCTTGGAGCCGGTCGCCGCATCGTTGACGAGAAAAGCACGATCCTCGGCGCACGCTACGGTCCGGTTCATTGAATAGCCGGCCCAGTTCCAGCTCAAATCCTGCGACCAAAGCACAGCACCCGAGGCCGGGTTATGCGCACGAAAGACGCCTTTCACGAACGTGTAGACGCCTCCGTTGTACAACGTCGGGGTCCAATCGTCATACTGTTCCAGCGACTGGAAGAAACGCTGCGCCCCGGACAACTCAAATCCATAAAGACCACCATAGGTTCCTCCATTGATGAAGACACCGAGGTCAGAGACGGCCGGAGCCATGTAGCTCTCCCACTGGGCGTCATGCGGCACCTGCCACTTGATCGTCCCTTCCCGCGCATCGAGAGCAATGAGCTGGGTGTCGGAGGAATTGCAGCGCTGAAGGTAAATCGCACCCGCATGGTAGCTGGGCGGATTTAGTGAACTACCAGGGTTGAATTGCGTGCGCCAAACCAACGCGCCCGTGGTAGCATCGAGCGCATATGCGCGCATGCGGTAATCGCTCCAATAGTTCATCGAGCAGAACACCTTGCCTTCGGCCACCGCCACCGGATTGATCACTTGCCCGGTATTGAATTGCCAACGCAGCACCAGGGGATCTGTACCCAACAATCCGGGATAGTTTCCAGTGTGGTCCGGTCCTCCGCCAAAGGTCGGCCAGTCGCGTCCGAAGGACTCGCTCACGGTAATCGTCACAGTGGCTGAAGACGTCGTGCCCGATGCATCCGAAACGGTGTACGCGAACGTGTCCGTGCCCTCGAGGAAGTCCGCCGCCGGCACGTAGCGCAGCGAGCCATCAACTTCGCGAGTTACGGTGCCGTGTGGCGGCTGGCCAAATGAAGCCACCGTCAGCACTTCGCCATCAGCATCAAAATCATTGGCTGTCGGCCAAAAATGCGCGAGCTCGCTCCGGGGACGCAGCGTTACGTGATCCGCATTCGCCACCGGCGCGTCGTTCACACCGGAAATGTCGATCGTGACAGCCGCTTCAGCGGAGTTGGAGACCCCGTCATTGACCTTGAAAGTGAAACCCGAGTACCCGGGACCAAACCCGTCGGGAGCTGGTCGATAAACCAACCTGCGCTCCGGATTGGTTACCCGCACGGGCGACTCCGTGACGGGTTGCCCCGGAGTCAGCCCGTCAGTGGTCTGATAGAGCGTACCCGCAGCCGGCAAGCTGGTGACAATGGCCACCAGTGGATCACCATTGGCATCGTTGCCGCCCAGCACGATCGGCACGGTGGAGTCCTCGACACCGACCACAGTCTGACTCAGGGCAACGGGAGGCGGGTTGCTACCGGTGTCCAACCGGTAGCAACGCAAAACACCGTCGCGGCCGCTGATCACAAGCGCGCCGTTCGCCAGACCAAGATATCCGCCGTAGCTGATCGTCTGCTGGAGCACACGGGTCGCGAGATTGAAGACAAACGTGCTGCCATCCATAGAGGCCAGCAGCGCGTCATTGGTCACCAACGGCTGGTTCGTGCAGTTGACGGTCCCCGTAAGGTAATCGCCGATCAGGCTCCCTGTCACCGCATTGAAGGCCTGCACCTTGCACCCCGAACTGGCGAGAGCGTAGACTCTTCCATTGGCCACGGCGGGGATCCCGGTGAATCCCCCCGTCGCCTTCCACGCGAGTACTGGCAACGCACCGGACACGTCGATCGCATACAGTCCACTGCTACCGGCGACAAAGACTCGGTGACTGTCGAAAGCCACGGTCTTGGCACTGGTCCAAGTCGGATCGATGCTGAGCGTCCAATTCTTGGCCCCCGTCAAGAGGTTGTGGCTCGCCAGCACACCTGCGGTGCAAGAGTAGACGGCAGTCGTGCCAACGGTGGGAGTCCATTCATCCTCCTGCGGCAGTGTCTGGAAGAAGCGCTGGGTGCCATCGGTCCGGTTGAAACCGTAGATACCACCATAGTAGCCCCCGTTGATGAAAACAGTATCCGCCGTCACGGCAGGAGGTAGATAATCCTCCCACTGAGCCTCGAACGGCGCACTCCAGACTGTCGCTCCAGTGCCCGCATCGAGGCTCAGCAATTGGCTGTCGCTGCTGTGGTTGCCGCGTTGCAGGTAAATACGATCGCCGTAACAACTCGGTCCGGTGATGGAGTGCGCCGCGGCAAATCTGCGCCGCCATGTGAGCAACCCAGTAGCGAGGTCGATCGCCGATATATAGGGCTGGTCATAGTAGATCGCGGAGACAAACACTTTGCCACCCATGATTGCGACTGGGTTGAGCGCGTTCGGGAAGGCGGCCGTCCAGTTCGCAACGAAACTCTTCCCACCGAGGCTGGCCGGATAAAACCCCGTGTGAGCCGGCCCGTTGCCCAAGGTCGGCCAATCTCCGGCTTCCAAGTACCCGACATTAACCGCCACGGTTGCGGAAGCGGTGGCCCCATGCCCATCGCTGATGGTGTAGGTGAAGCTATCGTTGCCCTCCCAGGCACCGGACGCAGGAGTATAGATAAGTACGCCCGCATCTCCTCTGCTCAGCGTGCCGTGAACCGGTTGCGTAAATGTCCCGATCGTGAGGGCGTCACCATCGGGATCGGTATCGTTGGCCAAGACCAGGATGGCGATCGGTCCCTGTCCCGGCAGACCGCTGATCCAATCGTTGTAGGCGAGCGGGGCGTCGTTCACCGGTGCAATGGCGAGCGAAACCGTGGCCGTGTTGGATTGTGAGCGCTTGTCTTTGAGCACGAACTGGAACTGTTCGGTCCCGTTCGCGTTGGCGGCTGGTTCGTAGAGCAGCTTCCAACTCGCATGCGTCACCCTAGCCGGTACCGCAGTGATCGGCGTGCCGCGCGTCGTGCCGTCCGTGGTCTGGTAGAGAATACCGCGCTCCGGTAGCTGCGTCACAAATGCGTTGAGCGGGTTGTTGTCGGCATCGCGACCGGTCAGCGTCACGATCGCGGGGCAGTCCTCGACCATCGGCACCGTCTGCGCGTCCGCCACCGGCGGGGCGTTGGGCGCGTAGCGCACGGTGAGCGCGATCGGGACGTTGATCACCGAGTTGGCGGGATCGTTTGAATAAAGTTCGAGCGTCGCCGCGTAGGATCCCTCGGTCAGGTTCGTGGAATCGAAGGTCGCCGTTACCGTCGCACTCTGGCCGGGCTGCAAGGTGAGGTCGGCCGGCGCAACTTGGAGCCAATCGGCTCCCTGGTCGCTCACCCGGATATCGTCCCACCAAGCCGTCGTTCCCGGGCTGAAATTGTAGAGATAGAGTCCGGAGACCTGCGTCGCTGCGGAATCGCGGAACGGAATGCCCGCCTTCTTCAGAGCACCGTCAACGTAGTAATCGAACGTCTTGGCCGACCAGTCGAGATTGCGAAACTCGACGTGATACCACGTCTCCGCCTGATAGGGTACCGTGTTGTCGCCGGCGCTGTCGGCGTTGACATAGAAACAGCCGTTCTCGTCCGCGAAGAACCAGATCACATCCCGATAGTCCCCCATCAGCACGAAGTAACCCGACGCGCTGTTAGTCGTTGCCGTCCGCACCCAGAATGAAACCGAGCGCGGACGACTGCCGGCGGCAAAGTCCCGATGAATGCCGTTGAAGTGGGAGTTTGTACCGGAGTACTCGTACTTGAAACTCATGGTGCCGACGGCGGAGGTCGCCGCGGTGACCGTACGCGTTCCGTTGCCGAAATCGGTGGTCCAATCCGAGAGTGTGCCGCTCTCGAAACCATCGCGGAACGGCAGTGTCGTCACCGCCGCCACTCCTTCGTTGCTCCGCGGCGGATTCGTGGCTTGCGCCGCGGCGCGGCGCTCACCGAGTTGGGTGAACGCGGCCGTCGACACCTTCGGCCGGACCGCGACCGTCGTCGGAGTCAATGCCCCCACCCCGAGCGAGACCGTTAGCGCATGATCGCCCGTGTTCGAAACGATCAACTCCCGTGACGTGATCTGGTCCTCGTACTGGTTCACCTCCAAACTGGCCGGCGATACTTGGATCCGAGACCGGCCGAGGGCAAAATCCACTCCGGTGCGATTCCCAGGGACAATGACCCCCTGCGCCTCGGGCGGGTTGAAACCGGCGGCGCGCACCGAGACCTGGTACGTGCCGTCCAGTAACGTTAGCTGATAGTTGCCGCTGGCATCGGTAGTTGTGCTTCCGGAGAAGGGGCCGGTGTAGCGCACCGCGGCGCCGGTCACAGGCGCCCCGTCGGCGAGCGCGGTCACCCGACCTCTCACCGTCGAGATGGTGTAGATCGTCAGATCGATCGTCGCGTTCCAAGTGTGCCCGCCCGTGTCGGTGGTCGTCAGTTGCAGCGCGAGACGCTGCGGTGTCGGCGCCGATCCGGCGACCTTGAAGCGGAACGGGGTGGTTGCGTTCGTCGCGGTCGCACCAGAGGCGATCAGGCCCCAGCTCTGTGTGCTCCGCAGCAACGTGACCCCGGACGCCGCGCCGTCGAGCCGCAGAGAGCTGGAAACACCTTCAGCGGGTTCATTGCCCATGTTGCGCATCGTGACCACCAGCGCGATCTCCTCGCCGGGGTTGACGCCACCGTCGCCGTTGCCCATGCCGCTCCCGTTGCGTCCGTCGTTCACCAACACCGCGCTGGTTGCAACGTACGGGCCCGCACTCACGATCAGGGCACGGCCCACGTTGAGACGTCCCCCAGTACGCGTCTTTCCCGCCAAAGCTGGGATCGCATCGGCATTGTCCAGCAGCGCCGCCTTCACTTGGCGCCAGCCCATCGCCGGATTCGCCGCATACAGCAGCACGCAAGCTCCCGCCACATGCGGGCAGGCCATCGACGTACCGCTGAGCGAGCGGTAGCCGCTCTGCGGACTGGTCGAGTAGATGTCGACTCCGGGCGCCCCGAGGTCGACCGTCTGCGCGCCAAAATTCGAGAAATACGCCAACTGGTCCGCATGATCGGTCGCCGCGACCGAGATGATGTTCGGACAATCGTAGGCAGCCGGGTACGATGGTGCGGCATCGCTGTCTGACGACTCGTTGCCGGCCGCCGCGACGAACAGCACACCGACGCCCTGCGCCTCATCGATCGCATCCTTCAGCAGCTGGGAATAGCCGCCCCCGCCCCAACTGTTCGAAGTCAGCTTCGCACCATTGGCCGCAGCATACCGAACCGCCTCCACCGCGTCGGAAACGTAACCACTTCCCGTTGACGAAAGAAACTTGAGCGCCATGATTTTGACCCGATGGGCCACACCGGCCACGCCGATTCCGTTGTCGCCCACCGCCCCGATGGTACCCGCGCAATGCGTCCCATGGTAGTGGTCGTCCACGGAGTCATTGGTCTCGGCGACGAAGTTCCAACCGCGATAGTCGTCGACGTACCCGTTGCCATCGTCATCGAGCCCGTTGCCCGCGATCTCCTTGGTGTTCACCCAGCAGTTGGCCGCCAAGTCCGGGTGGTTGTAGTCCACGCCGGTGTCGATCACGCCAACAACCAAGGAATCGGCCCCACGGGAGATATCCCAGGCCTCGGGCGCATCGATGTCGGCATCCGCGACGCCACCGGTCTGCCCGGTATTGTTCAACCCCCACAACTGGCCGAACGACGGGTCGTTCGCCGAATAGGAGGCGAAAACCATATAGTCCGGCTCCGCCACTGCCACCGCCGACTGCGCCCGGCGCAGTCCTTCAAGCAGGCGGTCGAAGGCCGCCAACGACGTCCGCTCCAGCCGCACTTGCAGGAGACCGTGGCCGCCAGCCGGGCGGACGATCTGCGCCCCTTGTCCCGCCAACCAGGACTGCAATGCGCCGAACGCCGCCTCATCGCGCACCCGCACCAACACGTGATCGCCGGCCATCGCCACAATGCCGGCATTCTCCTCTCCGCCGCCGTTCGGCGCCTCCCGGCGGCGCTCTTCGAAGATGACAAACGGATACTTCTCCTTCGTCTCAGCCAAGACCCGGCGAACACTCGCCCCCTTCTCGCCCGGGATACCGTCGACCGCCTCGATGACTCGCGCCGTCGCCAGCAGACGGGCCGAACCCTGTTCCTTCGCAACCACGCGTGGAGCCCCGCCGGCGATCTGCTCCCGCCGTTGCGGTAGATTATCCGGCCGCTGGCTCGGCGTTGGCGGAGTCGCTCGCGCCGGTTCGGTCCGGGGCGTCTCGACCGGAGTCACCTTTCCCCCCATGGGCCAGCGTGCCACCGTGAACAGCAGCATCAGCACCGCAGACACTCCGCCCATGATCCACTTCGCTCGTCTCATGAAAATCTGGATTCGTCCGTACCAACGCAGCGCGGGACGAAAGCAAATCGTCCGCTGCGTTCAGCAGTCGTTGTTTGTTGTGGGGCCAAGCACCGGCGCACCTGGCGCCATCCCGATCTGCTTCGCGGAGGAGTCACCGGAGCGTTCGCCATAAGGAGAGCCGACCCGGGGCAAGTGTGTCAAGGATTCGGCCGCCCCGCCGTATCCCCGATGCCCAGCCCGCCATTGTCCAACCGCGACAACTCAAGGAGCAAAACAACTGGTCGGAGCGATGAGCTGAACCAGCTTCCTGATTTCGCGTCCATTGGTGTCTCTTCGCCGTTTCTCCAGTATGATCCCAGCAATGAGCGCCGGGCGCTGCGAGCGGTCTGTGATGCTTCAGCCGCCGCGCCGGTAAGCCTTCGCAAACAGCGGCACGTTCTCGAAGTGCCGGAGCGCCGTCTGCTCGCCGTCGACATGCTCCACCTCGACGATGTCGAAGCGGAATGTCCGCGGGCGCTCGCCGAGCTGCGCCACATAGGCGCGACTGGCCCGGAGCAGCGCCCGTTTCTTGCGCTTGTTCACTGCATGGTAGCCGCCGACCAGCGAGTGCGCCGCACGGGTTTTGACCTCCACAAAGACCAGCGCCTCGCCGTCTCGGCAGACCAGATCGATCTCGTCGCGTCCGTGTCGCCAGTTGCGCCGGAGAATCGCGAAACCTTTCTCACGACGCAGGTGCTCGGCCGCCGCCTGCTCGCCGAGCGCACCGACATCCCCTTCAGGCGAGGCCCCACCCCGCCGCCACCGCAACAAACCTCGAATCCATTCCCGCAGCATGGTGTCCGGTCTAGCCATCGCGCGGCCGCCCTCAATCGCCGATTCACCGCGCGATCCGCCCGGGCCAACCTCTCAAGTCTACTCGCCCTGCTGCCGATTATCCTTACCGTGGAAGTTCGCCGCCCATCTACCCATGAGCACTGCCCCCGGTAATTCACCGTCCCCCGCTCCAAGAAACCGCTCACCGTTCGAGAACTGGATTAGCCTCTCCGGCACCGTCGTCGCCGCGGGCAGCTTCTTCGCCTTCATCTTTCTGTTCGCGATCCAGACCTTCACCGGCGACCGCAACCAGTACCTCGGAATCCTCACCTTCGTCGTCGCGCCGGTCTTCCTCATCACCGGACTCCTCGCCATCGGGATCGGCTGGATCGTGCACCGGCGCCGCTTGGCGCGCACCGATCCCGGCACGCCGCCCGCCCTGCTCACGGTCGATCTCTCGCGCCCGCGCGACCGCCGCAACTTCATCCTCTTCCTCGGCGGCGCCTTCGTCTTCCTCCTGCTCACCGCCTTCGGCAGCTACGAGACGTTCCACTACACCGAGTCCGTCGAGTTCTGCGGCACGCTCTGCCACACCGTCATGGAACCCGAGTACGCGACCTACCAGCGCGGCGAGCACGCCCGCGTCGCCTGCGTCCAGTGCCATGTCGGTGGCGGCGCCG
Source organism: Verrucomicrobiota bacterium (assembly GCA_023446865.1). Taxonomy (GTDB): domain Bacteria; phylum Verrucomicrobiota; class Verrucomicrobiia; order Opitutales; family Opitutaceae; genus CAJCBL01. The sequence continues at coordinate 12,977 of JAEXPL010000066.1, forward strand.
GCTACTACATCAAGTCGAAGCTCAGCGGCGCGCGGCAGCTCTACTCGCTCGCCTTCGACAAATACAGCCGCCCCATCCCCACGCCAATCGAGAACCTCCGCCCCGCCCAGGACACCTGCGAGCAGTGCCACTGGCCCGAGCGCTTCACCGGCAGCCTCGAGCGGCGCTACAACCACCTGCTGACCGGCAAGGACAACTCCACCTTCTCGATCCGCCTCCTGCTCAACGTGGGCGGCGCCGGCCGGAATCCCGCCGGCGGCATCCACTGGCACATGAGCAAGGCGAACAAGGTCGAGTACTTCGCCGACGACCCCAAGCGCCAGAACATCCTCTGGATCCGCACCACGCTCGCCGACGGCTCGACTCGCGTCTACCGGAAGGGCGACTTCACGGGCGAGCCCGCACCCGACGCCGTCCGCACCATGGACTGCGTCGACTGCCATACACGTCCAGCTCACAACTACCGCGCCCCCAACGACGCGCTCGAACGCGCGGTCTCCTCCGCCAATCTCGATCTTTCGGCGTTCCCGCTCTTCAAGCGCCAAGCCATCGCCGCGCTCACCGCCGAGTACGCGAACGTGCCCGAGGCGTTGGACAAGATCGCCACCGCCCTGAAGGCGAAGTATCCCGCCGGCCCCGCGCTCGACGCCGCCATCGCCGCGGTCCAGACCGTCTATCGCCAGAACTTCTTCCCGCTCATGAAAGCGAGCTGGAAGGCCTATCCCGACAACATCGGCCACAAGAACTGGCCGGGCTGTTTCCGCTGTCACAACGACGAACTCCTCGCCGGCGCCGACAAGCCCCGCATCACGCAAAATGACTGCAATTCCTGCCACGTGATCCTCGCGCAGGGCCGCGGCGCGCAACTTCACCAGCTCGCCCCCGACGGGCTCGAGTTCGCCCATCCGGAAGGCGACACCAACGGCCTGCTCTGCTCCGACTGCCACAACGGCGCGAACCAATAGCCGCGCCGCTACCGTAGCCGTATTCGGAGATCTGTAGCCACCGCGGTGAGGCCCGAACCTGCAGCCCGGTTCGCCCCCCGGACTGCACCGGAAGGCGAGCCCCTCGCAGGCCACACCCGCAAGTCCCCGCGCAAGCGCACTCGCACCGCGGTGGTGCTGCGTTCGGCCCGAGAGGGACGGCGCGCTCGACCCTCGTCTCTCGGCGCTCCGCGCTCAACCGAATGGTTGCCGCTCACGCGCCGGTTGCCGCCGCGTCGAGGTAGAGGTCCGGTTCGCACGTGACCGGCTCCGCGAGAGTCCGGGCCACCGCCTCGAGCAGCCGCCGCGAGGTGAAAGGCTTCAGGAGGACCTCGCGCACGCCCATGTTCTCGAGCTCGCGCAGATTCGCGTCGGTTCCCTGACCGGTTGCGACCATCACGCGCAGGTCCGGTTTGCTGCGCCGCAACGCCCAGACGAGCGTGAAACCGTTCATCCCCGGCATGGCGAGATCGGTCATCACCAGACTGATCTCGGAGCGATGCCGGGCAAAGAGCCCCAAGGCCTCGCGGCCTTCGCTCGCGACCAACACCTCGTACCCGGCTCGTTCGAGGATCTTCCGTCCGAGGGTGAGGATCGACTCCTCGTCGTCGACGAGGAGAATCCGTCCGGCGTTCTGCGCCGGCAGCGCCCCCTCCTCGATCCCTTGCACGGTCGTCGCAGCTATGGCCCGCGGAAAATAGACACTCACCTTGGTCCCACAGCCCGACCTGGCGTGCAGCACCCCGAAGCCGCCATGGCTGCGCAGCACGCCAGCCACACGACACAAACCCAGTCCGGCGCCGACGCCCGCACCCTTGGTGGTGACAAACGGCTCCCAGACTCTCGCCGCGACCTCGGGCTCGATCCCCAGCCCGGTGTCCTCGACCGAGATCTCGACGAAGTCGCCCGGCTGGGCGTTGAAGAAGGGCGTGCGCGGCAACGAGGACACCGTGCGGTTCTGGGCCGTGATCGCGATGTGACCGCCGTCGGGAATCGCGTCGCGGGCGTTGAGCAGGATGTTGATCAGCGCCTGGTGGATCTCGCCGGGGTCGCCATTGATCGTCCACAGCGAACTCGGAATCTCCGCGCGCACCCCGATGCTTGGCGGGAAGATCCCCGCCGCGAGCCGGGCCACCTCCCGCAGGATATACCGGGGTTGCAGGTCCATCGCGCAATTGTCGCTGCCGTTGGCAAAAGTGAGCACTTGGCGGATCACCGCCGCGCCACGCTCGGCGCTGTGCTCCACGGTCCGTACCAGATCCAAGTTCTCCTCGGACAGCTCCTGCTCGCCGAGGATGTTCGCCGCCATCGTGATCGGCGCCAAGATGTTGTTCAGGTCGTGGGCGATCCCGCCGGCGATCGCCGCGAACAGCTCGTTGCGCTGTGCCGCCGCTTGCTCCTCCACGGACTGCACCGATGCCTCGGTCGCGCCCGGTTGCCGCAGCACCACGTACCGCGGCGAGTCGCCCCGCTGCGGGATGCGGTTGATCACCATCTGGTGAATCTCCGTGTCCTGCTTCACGCCCGGAGCCGGCACACTCCCGCGCCATGCCCCGGTCGCCTCGAGGGCAGGGAGCACCTCCGACCACTGCTCGATCGCGCCATCGAACAACGGCAAGGTTCCGCCCTCGATCCGCTCGGCCGCAAGCCCGGTCAACTCAAGGTAGGCGCCGTTGGCCCAGAGCATCAAGCCATCGCCATCCGCCACTGCCAAGGCCACCGAGACCGAACCCATCGCCGTCTCCAGCAACTGCAGACGCTGCTGCCGATGCCGTTGGGCGCTGGTCTCCTGATGCCGCTGGATCTCCCGCGCCAAGGTCGGTGCCAACAGTTCGAGCGCCTCGGTGAGGATCACCCCGCTCACCCCCTGCTTCACGATCTCGACCAGCGCCGGGGCCTCGGTGGCCCGCGCCACGAGGAACACCGGCATACCGGCATCACGACCATGGATCTCCGCCACCGCCTGCGCCAGATGCAGACGCGAGACCCGGTCGGTGAGCAGCACCGCGTCGCAACCGGCGCCCTCGAGCGCGTTGGCCAGATCCTTGCCGTTGCGCACGAGCGTCAGTTCCGCGGCGGCGCCGGCACGCTCCAGTTGCTGCCGTAGCGACTTCAACTCCGCTTCGCGGTCGGCCAAGACGAGAATTTTCCAGGGGATGGACACGGAAAGCATCCGCGTCGTGCCAAGGGGTAAACGGAAGGCATTTCGCGGGAAAGAAACCTGAGCTAACGCCGGAACGTTCTCAACCGCGGGACCACATTTTCCCCGTTTTTCCGGCCCCTCGTTTTGGAATCGCGCCCGTCCCGGCGCGAGCTCCGCTCAATGTTCCAGCATCCGCACGCGCTTGTGCTTGAGCGGAAACTGGAGCGTGACGACCGTCCCCACGCCCTCGCGGCTGTCGATGCCGACCTGCCCGCCATGGTCGCGCATGATCCGGTGCACGATCATGAGCCCGAGCCCGTGGCCCCCCTTCTTCGTGGTGTGATACGGCTGGAACATCCGCGCCATGTCCTCCTGCCGGATACCGCTGCCGGTGTCGCCGAAGAGGAGAAACAGGCTCTCGTCGTCGCGCCGCGACCGCACCCGCAGCGCCCCACCCGGCTGCATCGCCTCCGAGGCGTTCTTCACGAGGTTGAAGAAGATCTGTTTGAGCTGGTTGCGGTCGGCCAGGATCACCACCGGCTCGGCGGGCAGCTCGACCTCGACCTTGATCCCGCGGTTCTCGAGCTCGCTGCCCTGAAACCGTAGCACCTCCTCGAGCACCTCGGCCGGATTCACATCGCTGAAATCCGGCGGTCGCGGCCGGATCGCCTCGAGGAAGTTGGTGATGATGCCGTCGAGCCGGTCGACCTCCTCCTGGCAGATCCGCAGCGACTCGCGCGCCGACTCCCCGTCGTCGATCGAGCGCAGCTTCTTCAGCTTCCGCCCGAGGAGTTGGAGATGGATCGTGAGCGAGTTGAGCGGATTGCCCAGCTCGTGCGCCACGCCGCCGGCCAGCAGCAGGATCGAGTTGATCTTCTCGCTCTCGATCCGCTCCTCGGTCGTCGTCTTCTCCTGGGTGATGTCGGCGAGGATCGCCGTGAAACGCCGCGGGCCGTTGTGCTCGGCCGCCTCGCGATCGAACGGCACCAGATGCAACCGCAGGAAACGCCGCTGCGGGTAGCTCACCTCGAGTTCGCGGGAGACGACCTCCGGCCGCGGACCGCCGCGCTGGAGCGTCGCCTCGAGCGTCTGTCGCAGACCGGGCAGCACACGCCAGAGCTGCGCACCCGCCAGCGCCCCCTCGCTCAGCCCGAGCAGCCGGGCGGCGGCGGCGTTGCCGTACTCGATCGTGCCGCTGTCGGCGATCACGAGCACGCCCTCCTGCACGGTGTTGAGCACCGCCTCCAGCAGCCCGCGCTCGCGCGCCAGCCGCTGCACCAAAGTGGTCAGGCCGGCGGAGTCGAGATGGTCGAGCCGGCCGAGCAGACGCTCCAGGGGGTTTTGCTTTTTCGCCACGACACCAACGTTCTGCGCGGCTCCGCGGCGGTTTTCAATCCCGCAGGGCACAGCAATCATCGCGACCGACAACCTCGTTTGCCTCGGCGCCTGCAACTGCACCCGGCAACGCTCACGCACCGCCGGCGCGCCCGCCCCGTGGGTCCAGTCTCCGACTGGACGCCTGCGATCCTTGCTCGCTTCTGCGTCCTCGTCGGAAGCGACCGGTCGAAGACCGATCCTACTCCTCCGTCCGCTTCACTCCGCCCCTTCCGCGAGATCCAGCTCTCCGAACAGGCCGAGCTGGCCCGCCACATCGTGTCGTTTCCCCTCGAGGAACGAGCGCACGAACTTGTCCCGGTGTTGGAAGCAACGCCCCTGCCGCAGGAGTGCCGCGCGGTGCTCCTCGGTGCCATAGCCCTTGTGGCCCGCAAACCCGTAGCCCGGATACTCGGCGTCGAGCGCCACCATCGCGCGGTCGCGTGTGACCTTCGCCGCCACCGAAGCCATCGCGATGCACAGCGAACGCGCATCGCCGTGGACCACGCCCTCGTGTGGGTAGGGGAAGCCGCGCAACTTCACGCCGTCGATCAGCACGCGGCAGTTCACCGTCGGCTGGAACGCCGCCAACGCCTCCGCGCCGGCAAACAGGTCGGGTTCCTCGCGTTGCCGGAAAACCTCCGGCGGGTAGATCGCCTCCAGCGCGCGCCGCATCGCAAGTTTCGTCGCGCCGAGGATATTGTGGCTTTCGATCTCGCCCACCTCGGCCCGGCCAACCCCGAACACGATCTCGCCGGCCGCGGCGAGCTGCTGCAGGTCGGCGAAAACCTCGTCGCGCTGCTCGGCGGTGAGCTGCTTGGAGTCGTTGACCTTCGAGGCGCGCGTCTGCGCCCAGCGGCCCTCCAGAAACTCCCGGCTCACCCGCACCGCCCCGGCCACGACCGGGCCCGCAAGCGCGCCGCGCCCGGCTTCGTCGACACCGATGAGCGTGTCGAAACCGGTGATCTGCTTCAGATCGAAGCCGCGGAGCTGGCGACGTTTGGCCATGGGGGGACAGGAAGTCAGAATGGAGAAGGCAAAATGCAGAAGTGGAGACCGCGAGCTTCTGCGGTTCGGCTTCTCACCCGCCACCACCGCACAAGGTTTCTGAGTTCTTCATTCTTCATTCTGCGTTCCGACCTGGTCACCGTCTCCATTCCGTCTTCTCGGCCGGGGCTTTGAGCGGCAGCTCGTCGAGCTTGCCGGCCTCGCTCACGACCTCGTAGGCCGTGCGGAAATGGAGTTTGGCGAAGCGGCGCAGCGCCGGCGCGCCGAACCTCCGGATGATCTCGTGCGCCTGGACCTTCACCTGCGCGCTGGCGCCCTTCTGCAACTTGTCGCCGAACGCCTTGGACAGGTCGTGCATCTCGCGGACGAACGCCGCGCGCGCCACGACCGACGCCGCCGCGACCACCGGGTCCTCTTCCGCCTTGGTGCGCATCTTCAGGTCGAACTGCGCCGTGGCCTTCTTCGCCAGTTCCCGCTGCACGAGCGGCTGTTCGGTAAACTGGTCGAGCAGGCCCCACGGCACCCACTTCTTGTTCAACGCCTGGTTGAGCGCCGTGGCGTGCTGCCACGCCAGCAGGCGGTTGAGGTTCGCGCCCGGCCGGCCCATGAGCTCGTTGTACTTCTCCATCCCGCAGAAACAGGTTTCGACGATGACCCCGGGCGTGTTCCGGATGAGGTCGTCGAGTTTGATGATCTGCGGGTCGGAGATCTTCTTGCTGTCCTTCACCCCGGCCGCGATCCACGCGTCGATCGCCGGTTTGTCCGCGATCACCGTCGCCGCGATCACCGGGCCGAAGAAGTCGCCCTTGCCGCTCTCGTCGAGCCCCGCGTGCGCCGTGAACCACTCGGGGTGCAGCACCTCGTCGTAGCCGAGCTTCGCCTGACCGGTGATCTCGGGCTCGATCACGTTCTGCACGAAATCCTCGGTGCCCTTGCCCGCGACGACCACCTTGCCGCTCGTGTAGGCGCTCACGTTGCAGTCCGGCCCCTTGAAGGCGAAGTGCGTGTACCCGACCTCGAACGGCTCCCACGACTTCGCCTCGCACGCCGCGCGCAGCTTCCTCATCTGCGCGTCGTCGAGCTTGATCGTGTAGGTGCTGAGCTTCTTGGGCGCGGCCGGATCGCCGCTGGATTTCTTCGCCATGGTTGTCGCCTGCCAGAAAGGACGATTCCCCGCCAAAAGAACAGCCGCCTTTTCGCGGATCGCGGCCGACTCTCCGGCGGAAACCGCAACTTTCGCTCGCCGGCGGGCGCGGGGATCGCGAGAGTGCGGACCGCATGAACGTCGAGATTGGTTTCTGGAAACGCACGGAGGACGGCCGCAAGCTGCAGGTGCGCCTGCGTGTCTTCGGCGGCAACGTCATTTGGGAGTGCCAGCCCGCCCGTTTCCAGCCGTGGGAGCCCTATCTCACACCCGACGACGAGGACTGGGACAAGGTCATCGCCGAGGCCAACAAGCGCGAACCCCGCCGCGTGATCCACGACAAGATCCTCGCCCTCATTCGCCGGCGCGGTCGCCCGCACGGCGCCGCGGAAAACTGAGCGTTCACGCCAGCCGGTCCCGACAGCGTGCCCAGACCAGCAGGAACGACGGCGCAAACTCGCCCGGCCGCTCCGCCGTCCAGCGATCAATCGCCGCCGGTGTATGCCAGGACACCTCGCTGATCTCATCCGCATTCGCGACGATCGGCCCCTCGTAACGGAGCCGGTAGACCCAGACGAACTCCTGGCCGGTCTCCGCGCACGCCTCGATCCGGCACAGGCGCTCGGGCACCGTCGCCACGAAGATCCCGAGTTCCTCGCCGAGTTCCCGCACCGCCGCCGTGTCGTAGTCCTCGCCGCTGTCCACGTGGCCCGAGGCGGACGCCGCCCACTGGTTCGGGTACATGTCCTTGCTCGCGGAGCGCTTCTGCATCAGCACCCGGCCCGCGGCATCGGACACGAGCACATGCACCGCGCGATGGAGCAACCCCCGCGCATGCACCTCGCGCCGCGGCGCGGAGCCGATCACGCGATCGCTGTTGTCGACGACATCAAACCGTTCCTCGGAAGCCATGGCGCGAACGTGGACCGCGCCGGCGCGGCCGGCAATCCCGGGCATGCCCGCCCCTGCCGCGCCCCTCCCGCAGCGCCCACTCCGTCGATTTCCGGCTGGCTCCCCGGGCGGCACGCCGTTGAAACAAGCGCCACCGTTCCTCCATGGCCAAAATCGAAATCGCCAAAGTCGCCGACATCCTCCGCCAGAACCAGCTCGAGCCGGCCGTCATGCGCCGCATCCTCGAGCAGATCAACAAGGTCACCGAGGAGGCCGCCGTCGCCGAGGACGAGAAGCCGCCGGCGCAGAAGAAACAGTTCGTCATCCTCGTCTCCGACCCGGACGGCGAGATGCCCGAACACGAACTCGCCGGCTGGGTCGTGCAGATCCCCGAGGACGCCAGCCCGCTCTCCCTCCAGGAGCGCGTGCACAAGGCCGCCTACGATATCAACGCCACCCGCCGCGGCCGGAAACTCCCCGTGGAAACCATGGGCGAGGCCTTCGAGTCCGTCCCGGCCAAGGCCTTCAAAGAGGTCGAGGTCACCGTGAAGACCAAGACCCCCGTGCTCGTCCTGAGCACGGAAAACAATTTGCCGAAAGACGCGCCCGCCGGCGCCCGCGACCGGGATTGAGCGCAATCGCCTCGAAGCGTCGGCAGCGATGCTCGCAGGGGGGCTTGCTGTAGCCACCGCGCTGAGGTGACCCTCCGGAGAAGCCGGGGCGACGCCCCAGCCTGCCCCGCCGCTCGCACGGGTCCTGCTCCAGACTGGCCAAATCCAACCGCGAGCCTACGCTCGCCTCAGCCCAAATGAGCGAGAAAGACGATCCCACTCCCGCCCCCGGCGGCGACCACGACAATCTGCCGTGGTACCAGGATTTCGTCGCACGCTACGTGGCGTTTCCCGCCTACTGTCGCACCACCTCCTTCGAGCGGGCCACGAAGGACTTCACCGCGGAGATCCACCGCATCGAGGAGCTCTGCGGGCGCTTCACCGCCGACGATTTCGTGAAACGGGTGCTCGTCAGCCCCATCATCGGCCTGGAGGACGACGAGCGCGACTGGTCGGCCGCGATGGTCGTGGAGCACAGCGTGCTCGTCGGCGAGGCGATCAGCCGCACGCTCATCTTCCTCAGCCGCGGCGAACAGCCGCCGGAGCCCTTCACCCGTGCCGCCATGCGCCCGCGCGGCGCCAAGGGCGTCGAGGTGCTGCCGCTGCTCCGCCAGCTCGGTCGCGACTACCCGGGGATCGTCGAAGCCGAGCTCGGCCCCCGCCGCGACTGCAACCACCGCCACCCGCTCTTCGGCGAACTCGACCTCGCGCGCTGGCACTACCTCAGCGTGTCCCATCTGCGCGTCCACCGCCGCCAACTGCACGAGATCCGTCGCCGCCTCACCGCCGGGTTGAAGCCCGGCGGCCTCCTCGACTCGCTCCTCCCCGCCCCCACCCCGGACCTCGACCCGCAGACCTAAAGGCGGAGCAAGACGGTTGCCACGAGCAATAGCGGTCGCACCGATTGTGCAACTGTAGGCCAGGCCGCTGGCCTGGCTTTCGTCGCGCCAGACGCCACGTCACCGCCGTGGCCCACAGCCACGCTTTGCCCGCCAAGGCAGCGATCCGTCTACCGCTTCTCGATTCGCACGCGGCGGGCGTCGCTGTTCGCCCGGATCTCCGGCACGTACATCGCCTCGACCTGCACCGGCAACGCGCGGAAGTTTCCCGGCGTCACGGCGCGCATTCCGAAGCGAATCTCCCACGTGCCGGCTTCCAACCGGTCGAGGAAGAACACGCTCTTGTCGTCGTGCTCCTCGCGGTAGATCGGGCGCCCGGCGCCGTCCTCCGTCATCTGTCCTCCGCCGTCTGCCGTCTGGCCTCCGCTCGTCGCGCGCCGGATCCGCGCATCCCAGCCGCTGAGGGCGTTGAGCGGCTCGCAGCCGGCCGGCTTCGGCACCTCGACCATCACATACTCCAGCTCGTTCGGCACCGTGACCGTGACCACCGCCTGCACTTCCTCACCGGCCACGGCGGCACCGCCGTTCGCCATCGGCTCCGGGTCGATGCGCAGCGTGCCGATCAGCGTCGGCGTGGCCTTCCGCCGCACAAAACCGCGTGTCACCTCCGCTTGGTGACCGGCGGGTTTCACCGTGTCGCCCGTCGCCCACGCCTCCGCTAGTGCAACCGCGTAAACGGGCCCCGTCCCCCGCACCCGTCGCAGCGCGATCTGGTTCGTACCTCCGCGAAGTTGTGCCATCGGCAACACCAGCGCCGTCGGTCCGGCCAGCAGTGTCTCGCGGTTCAGCATCACGCGCCCGATTGCGGTGCCGTTGGCCAGCACCTCGACCTCCGACTCCTCCGCCACCTCGCCGCGCTCCTGCAGAAATTTCGCGAGCGCCAGCACTGCAAACGCCGTGTCGCGCGTGCTCTCCCAACGTCCGCTGCGCCGGTTGAGCACCAGCCAGTTCATCGCCGGCTCGACCAACGTATGCTGCGGTTCGAGTTCGAGCAGCGCGAGCAATGTCAGCGCCGTCGCCTCCGCCGCGCCGTCGCTCGCGCGCCAGTAGTTCATGGTCGCCCCCCAGTGCACGGTGTCGCCGAGATCATCCGACGTCGCCCGCTCCGCGCCGTTCTCCAGATTGCGCACCAGCACCGCCCGCTCCTCCGGCGTACCCAGTTTTCCCGCGGCGAGCGCAAGACAGGCCCGCCCCGTGGCGGAGAGTTTCGCCCGTTCCGCGTAGCAGCCGGCGTACGCTTCCTTCACCGACTTCGCTTCGCGCTCCTCAACCGGAGCAGCGGCCAGCGCCGCCAGCATCCACGCGGTGGTGTCGACCGACTCGCTGCCCGTCGGACGCCTCAGCAGCGCGGCCCGCGTCTGGTCAACCAACTCATCCGGTACCGTGACGCCTGCACCGCGGGCCAGCTCCAGCCCCCACAGAACGTAAGCGGTCATCCAGAGATCCGTCTGCCGCGCACCCGGCCACCAACCGAAACCGCCATCGCTACACTGCGCCTCGCCCAACCGCGCGACGCTTTTCGCAATCACCTCGTCGAGACGGCCAAGTCCCGCCGTCTTTCCCCGTCGGGCCGCCTCCGCCGGCGTCTCCCGACCAAGGATGCGCGCCTCGACCGCCGCGGCGTCGAAGCCGAGTTCGCCCAACGTCCGCTTCACGACCACCGCCGGCAGAAACCGGCTCATCGTCTGCTCCACGCAGCCGTACGGGTAATCGACGAGGTACGGCAGCGCATCGAGCATGGTCGCGGCGTGGCTGCCCGTGAGCTGCACGCGGACCGTGGCTCGTGCGGGATCGAGCGGCTGCGGTAGCGCCAGCGACAACTCGCGGGATTGCGCACCACGCGCCAGCCGTCCGCTCGCCGCCGTGGGCTGCAGGATGCCGTCTTCGAGCACCGGCAACGTCAGCGCCATGCCGTCGCTCTCCACCGCCGTCCACGCCTTCAACGTGAACTCCGCCGTGCCCGGTTTCTCGGCCCGCACCGTCCAACCGGCGTGGGCCTCTCCCTGCGCCGGCACGGCAAGTTCATCGGGCCGTCCCGCCGGCGCTGCGGGCGCCTTCGGCTCGCTCCCCGTCTGACTCGCAGCACCGGAGACCTGCAACGTAACCGTCGCGTTGGCCGCGGTGTCGGTACGATTGAGCAACGCCGCGCCGGCCTCGGCCGTGTCGCCTGCGACGAGGCAGCGCGGCAGGTTGAGCCGCGCCTGAAACGGCAGCGAGGTGCGCGTAAACGCCTTCGCCATCCCGAACGAATTGCCATCGGCCCCGACCGCGTAGGCGACAATGCGCCACTGCGTCAGGTTGTCCGGGTATTTGAAACTCACCGTCGCCTCGCCCTTCGCGTCGGTGACGACGTTCGGCGCCCAGAACGCCGTCGGCGCGAAGTGCCGCCGGACCTCAATCTCCGGCTTCGCCTTCCCCGCCCCGACCTCCGTCATTTTCGGAGCCACGTCCCGCAGCTCGGTGTTAAGCCGGTTTCCGGCAAGAGTTGTCGCCGCCGCATATCCCGTCGATTCCGTCGCGGTCACCTCGAACGGCGATAGTACGATCACGTCCTCCTCGCCTCCGTCCACCGACCCGGGAAACTCGCGCAGGGCCGCGCCGAGTTTCGCCAGTTCCGGGAAGGCACGAACATTCAAACGCGGGTCTGCCACAGCGCCGCTCCGAGGGGAATCATCGACTCCAACCGTCCCAAGATTCGATCCGATCGGATAAGCCCCGCCCGCAGTGAACGCCGGCTCCTCTTCAACCCGTCCTACGAGGTGGGCCAGTGCCTCATCCCACACCGCCACCGCAACCCCGACAGAGGAATCCGGATTCGCCAACGCCTGTGCATGGAGCCGAATCGTCCCTGTTTCGCCCGGCCGCAACGATTCCTGGTTCGGAATCAGCCGCACGTCGATCTGCTTCGCCGGATCGGGCATCTCAATCGAACGCAGCTCGGCCTGTGATGACATCAACCCAACAGCCGCGAGTTCCAGCGCTGCTCTCCGATCCATCCGCGGCAAATGCGCGATATCCAGCCAGGTCGCACGTGCAGCTGAGGTGAATCGGATCGGCTTCGCCTCATCCTCGCCGCGCAGCAGGAGCCAACCGACACGCTCCCCCTCCGGCAGCACGACGAAGGCTCGGAACGGCCCATCGCGTGTCACCGCTGCGGGCAGGGCAATCGCGCCGCAATCCGGTGGCAGCGCCGCCACGGCCATCTGCGAATCCGGCACCAAAATGTTGGCACCAAACTGCTCAACGCCGAGCACAGGCACCTCGCCGCCCGCCTCGCGTAACCGCACCGAGTAAAGTCCGCTCCGCGGCAGCCGGAAAGACGGCTTCAACTTTCCTTCGGCGGAAGTCTTGGCGTCGGTCTCCGCCACCTCGGTCTCCCGATAGCCGGCATGTAACTGCGTCCACCCGGCAGGCAGATCGTCCTCCCACCGGAGGTCCAATTTCCGCCGCTCGGCGCCGATCCCGCGCTCATCGACGATGCGACCGTCGGGCGCCCGCCAGACCTCCGACCATTCCCGCTCGACCAAGACTGCCCGTCCCGAAAATGCCGCGGGTCGGTTTAGCCCATCATACACGCTAAGCGCGAACACCGCCTCCTCGCCCGCCTCCGCATAGTGGAGACCAGGAGAAGCGTCGTCGGGGACGGCAAAGCGGCCGGTGTGCTGCAAACGGAGGCTCCGTTCGAACTCCACACTCGGCACCCCTTCGGGCATCACCCGTCCCTCTAGCGTGCCACTCGCGCCGTCAGGCAAATCATCAGGAATTCGGATCGCGATCCGCGCGCGCCCATCTGCACCGGTTGTCGCAGTAAGTGTCTTCCTCCCCATTTCGTCAGCCCACGTCTTCCAAGGCGCCTCGTCTGCCCCGCTTCGTTGCCAGCTATTCTCCCAAGGGTTCCAGCATTTGAAGGTACAGGCGACTGTGGCACCGATCACCGGTCCACCGGAGAGGTAGTCCGCCCCGACCTCGAAAACCACCTCCTTGCCGGGCTGGAGCGAATCGACTCCGCTCGCCAACTCGGCTCGTGCCACCACCTGCGGCGGCACGTAGTTGTCGACGCGAAAATCCACCCAAATCCGGCGGAAAAGGTCCGTTCCGTCGTCGTCATCATCGTCCGCGTCGCATTGGAGGATGTGGAACCGGTAGGAGCCCGGA
>JAEXPL010000079.1 GCA_023446865.1 Verrucomicrobiota bacterium
TTGATGGTGTTGCTGCCGATATCGATGACGGCGACGCGCATGTGGGCCGGATGCTGGGCGGTCGCGGTGGCGTTGGCAAAGCCCGGTTGCGGACACCTGACGCTATCGGGGGATGCTGGGTGGGCGCGGGCTGGCGGTTTGGAGTCGCAAAAACCGGGGGTGCGCATCGAATTCCCGCCATGGAGATCGGCGCGCTCTTCGACTGGGACGGCGTGATCATCGACTCGGCGCGGCAGCACGAGGAGAGCTGGGTCCTGCTTGCCCGCGAATGCGGTGAAGAGTTGCCGCACGGACACTTCAAGCTCGGCTTTGGCCGAAAGAACGAGGCGATCATCGCCGACATCCTGAAGTGGACCGGCGACCCGAAGCAGATTGCCGCGCTTTCGATGCGCAAGGAGGAACTCTACCGCGAGCTGGTGATCGCGGAGGGCACCGAACCGCTGCCGGGCGTCCGGGAGTTTCTCGAACGGTTGCGCGAGGCGGAGGTGCCGTGCGCGATCGGCTCGTCCACGCACCGGGCGAACATCGAGACGATCTTCACCATCACCGGGCTGGCGCGGTACTTCTCCCACGTGGTCGCGGCGGAAGACGTGACGGCGGGAAAACCCAATCCCCAAGTGTTTCTCCTCGGTGCGCAGCGTATCAGTCGGGCTCCGGCGCGGTGCGTGGTCTTCGAGGATGCGTTGGCCGGACTGCAGGCGGCGCTGGAGGGTGGCATGCGGACGGTGGCGGTGGCGACGACGCACCCGGTTACTGGACTCGAGCCGTGGGCCGACCGCGTCGTGCGGCAACTCGACGAGCTGACCGTGGACGACCTTGAGGCCATCGTGCGCAGCGAGCGCCGCAGCGGATGACCCACCCGCGCCTCCCTTGGGCGCGACAGTTTACCTTCACGGTCGTGAACCTAAACTGTCGGAGCTGGGCAATCTCGCCCAGTGGTGTTTCGACGTTGGTCACGTTTACCCTCACGGTCGTGAAGGTAAACTGTCGCGGGACGAAGCGCAGGGGAGTGGGCTCTGGGCTGGGACGCGGAATTGCCTTCCGCGGGCGGCGACTTCCGTGTTTCCTCCGGCCTCGCCGTGCCGTTGTTCACGCTCAAGTCCGACTACCCGCCGCTGGGCGACCAGCCCGAGGCGATCGCGAAACTGGTGGAGTCGATCCGCGCGGGCAACCGCGACCAGACGCTGCTCGGCGTGACCGGCTCGGGGAAGACGTTCACGATGGCCAACGTCATTGCGCAGTGCGACCGGCCGGTGCTGATCATCTCGCACAACAAGACCCTGGCGGCGCAGCTCTTCTCGGAGTTCAAGAACTTCTTCCCGGAGAACGCGGTCGAGTATTTTGTCAGTTACTACGACTACTACCAGCCCGAGGCGTACATCCCGTCGAGCGACACGTTCATCGAGAAGGACAGCTCGATCAACGACGAGATCGAGCGCCTGCGCATCTCCGCGGCGAGCGCGCTCGTCAGCCGGCGCGATGTGATCGTCGTCGCCAGCGTCTCGTGCATCTACGGCCTCGGCTCGCCGGAGGATTTCGCGGAGCTGCGCATCGTGCTCGAGGTCGGCAAGCCGTTCGCGCGGCAGGCGTTCCTCGAGCGGCTGGTCGACAATCTCTACGAGCGCAACGACTACGAGCTGGCGCGCGGGCGGTTCCGCGTTCGCGGCGATGTCATCGATGTCATGCCCGCCTACCTCGAGCATGGGTTGCGCGTGGAGTTCTTCGGCGACGAGATCGACGCGCTCAGCGAGTTCGAGCCGCTCACGGGCAAGGTGATCCGCAAGATCCGGCAATTCGACCTCTACCCGGCGAACCAGTACGTGACGACGAAGGGCAAGCTCGAGGGTGCGATCGGCTCGATTCGCGCCGAGCTCGACGCCCGCGTGGCTGAGTTCGAGAAGAAGGGGCAGTTGATCGAGGCGCAGCGGATCAAGATGCGCTGCGAGTACGACCTGGAGCTGCTCCGCGAGATGGGTTTCTGCAACGGCATCGAGAACTACTCGCGCCACCTCTCGGGCCGGAAGGCGGGCGACCGGCCGTTCTGCCTGATCGACTTTTTCCCGAAGGATTTCCTGCTCTTCATCGACGAGAGCCATGTGACGGTGCCGCAGATCGGCGGCATGTACGCCGGCGACCGCTCGCGCAAAGAGACGCTGGTGAACTTCGGCTTCCGCTTGCCGTCGGCCCTCGACAACCGCCCGCTCAACTTCGAGGAGTTTCGTACCGTCACCGGCCAGACGCTCTTCGTCTCCGCCACGCCCGCGAAATTCGAGATGGAGCGCTCGGCGGTCGTCGCCGAGCAGGTGATTCGCCCGACCGGCCTGCTCGACCCGGAGATCCAACTGCGCCCGACGAAGGGCCAGGTTGAGGACCTCATCGGCGAGATCCGCGCCGCGGTCGGCGCTGGCGAGCGCGTGCTCGTGACCACGCTCACGAAACGTCTTTCCGAGGACATCACCTCGTACCTCCGCGAGGCGAAGGTGCGCGTCGAGTACCTGCACAGCGACATCGACGCCATCGAGCGCGTCGAGATCCTGCGCAACCTCCGTCTCGGCAACTTCGACGTCCTTGTCGGCATCAACCTCCTGCGCGAGGGGCTCGACCTGCCGGAGGTCGCGCTCGTCGCGATCCTCGACGCGGACAAGGAAGGCTTCCTCCGCAGCGAGACCAGCCTCATCCAAACGGCCGGCCGGGCGGCGCGCCACGAGAAGGGCCGCGTTATCTTCTATGCCGACGTGCAGACGGAATCGATCCGCCGCACGATCGAGGTCACGTCGAAGCGCCGCGAAAAGCAGATGGCGTACAACGCCGCTCACGGCATCACGCCGCGCAGTGTGAAGCGCGCCGCGCAGAGCAGCTTGCACACCTACGACGGGAGCGGAAAGCGCGACGAGGCGCCGGCACCGGCGGTGGGTGAGGACAACGATGTCGCTGCCGTGATCGCCGAGCTTGAGGACGAGATGCAGGAGGCGGCCGAGGCGTTGGAATTCGAGCGCGCGGCGCTGTTGCGCGACCAGATCAAGGCGCTCAAGACCGGCGAGTACCGCAAGCCCGCTGCTGGCGCGAAACCGGCGAAACTTTACGGCGCGCCGAAACGCGGGAAGCGGGGGATGGGGCGGAAATGAGAGGGCGAGACTCCCTGACGATGCGAACGCTCTCTTTCGAGGTAGGGACGTCGCTCCTTCGGGGGCCGCTCTGGGCGCCAACGGAGGTTGTTGGACTGGTACCCGGTTATGCTCGGTGCGAACGGACGCCGGCGGAGCGGCGTCCCTACCCGCCGAGGCGGACGGGAGTGCCCGACTCCCGGTAGCGAGCCGAAGGAGGTATCTGATTTACCCATGCGCATTGCGATCATCGCGGATATCCACGGCAACCTGCCGGCGTTGGAGGCGACGTTGGCGCGGGTCGCACAACTGCGGATCGACCGGTTGCTCGTCGCCGGCGACATGGTCGTTGGGTCGCCGGACTCGGCTGCATGCTGGGCGCGGGTGAAGGGCCTCGGGTACCCGATCCTCCGCGGCAACCACGAGCGCTACGTCTTCGACTTCGACACCCCGCGGGCGAAACCGGAGTGGGCAAGCGAACGCTTCGGTCCGGTGCGTTGGGCGGCGGGGCAGTTTTCCACGGCGGAGCGGGCCGAACTTGCGGCGCTGCCGGCGACGCTGCGCTTGGCGGAGGCACCGGGCGTGCTGTTCGTGCATGGCTCGCCGCGCAACGACAACGATCTGCTTTTCCCCTACACACCGGAGGCCGAGGTGGCCGAGAAGTTCGGTAGCGCGACGGAGCGGCTCATCGTCCGCGCGCACAACCACTATTGCGGGGTGCGCGATTGGAGCGGCGGAAGGATCGTGACTGTCGGATCGGTCGGCCTGCCGCTTGATGGGACGCCGCAGGCGCAGTTCACCGTGATCGAACGCGATGCCGCCGCGATCTGGGGCTGGCGAATCGAGCAGCACGCGGTGCCGTACGACGTCACCGCGGCGGTCCGGCGGTTTCGGGAGAGCGGTTATCTCGACGCCGCGGGGCCGATGGCTGAGCTGTATCGCCGCGAAGTGGAGACGGCGGCGTTCCAGGTGCTGCCGTTTCTGGAGTGCCTGCGGCGGAGTCCTGCGCTCGGCGCGCTGCCGCTGGCGGAGGCGTTGGCGCAGTACGATCGGCGGGAGTGAGCTGGGTAGGTCGGCCCATCAGGGCGACCTGCCGATGGCGTGATCGCGGCGAACGCGAGCACGGGGTTGAGTAGGTCGTGCTGAAGCAGCGACCCACCTCACTGCGGAATCGGGCCGGTCTCGAAGTCGATCAGCTCAAGGCGGCCGTAGCGGGGGCTGGAACGGATGGCGAAGGACGTGCGGACGCCGTTTTCGTCGAAATGGCAGCGGGGCTCGGCGCCGGCCTGGCGGGCGAGTTGGACCTCCTCGTGACCGTCGCCCTCGATCGGCGTGTAGGCGTAGGTGCCGGGCTCCCGCGGATACTCATCACCGGTGAACACGCCGACTTCGAACGGGCCGTGGAAGAAGACGAGGGCGGGCATCGGTGGACGGTGAACGGTCGACGGTGGACGGAAGGGGAGTCAGAGGATCTGGAACTCAGCGTGGACGCGCGCCGGGGCGCGGCCTTGCGGGGAAGCAAATACTTCGGTCTGAGCGGGGGATGGGCTGGTGGCTGCCTTGAACGGAGATCAGAAACGGAAGTTCACCACAGAGAGCACCGAGTGCACGGAGTTCGGAACAGGAGAGAGAGTTCGGGCCTCTTCGGGCTCTCGGTGTCCTCTGTGGTTCAATTTCGGGCTATTTGCTTGAGAGGAAATCAGGAACGGAAACGGGCAGCGGGAGAGAACGGACGGCGGGTAGGACCGGTCTCTGACCGGTCGCGATGGGCGTGCGCCGCCGGGGACGGCTCGGGCGGGAAGGGGCCGGTCGGAGACCGGCCCTACCTCAGGCGACGAGCTTCAACAGGTCGGCGGTGGACGGGATGTCCTTGATGATCTGCGACGGAAGCGGGCCGACACCGAGGTAACGGAGGTTCGGCAGCTCGGCGGGCAGCGGTTCGCCGGCGTAGGCGCTGGTGACGATCGCCTTCATCATCGCGGCGACGTAGCGCTGCGCGGCGGCGGGCAGGTCGGCCCACTGGCGGGCCAACGAGATGTCCTCGGCCCAGCCGAGGTGGCGTTCGTAGACGGGGGTGAGGGTCTTGCGGAGCTCCTCGTGGCGCGGCACGTGGCGGAGGATCTTGCCGTCGGTCGTGCGGTAGCCGGTGCAGATGAGGAGGTCCTCGCTCCAGTCGCCGGCCCAGGTGAGCGCGTCGATCTTGTTGATCATCACGTCGTGGTAGCCGCCGTAGCGGAGGGCGTCGCCCTTCTCCACGGCGTCGAACCAGCCGACCATGCGCTGGCGACCGGTGGAGGTGCCGAACTCGATCTGCTTGAGCTTCTTCGCGAGCGGATGGGCGTCGTCCATCTGCGTGAGGAAAGTGTGGGTACCGACCTTGGTGTCGTAGGCCTTGGCCACGCCGAAGGTGTGCACCGGCTGGAGGGGCAGGCCGATGGACTGGAAGATCTCCGGGGTGTAGGTGTGCGAGGC
>JAEXPL010000240.1 GCA_023446865.1 Verrucomicrobiota bacterium
GCAAACTTTTGCGCGACATCCGGCCATCCTGCTGGCTCCGCGCTTATGACGACCTATTTGTGGGACACTACACTAGGTGGCCTTCTCCGATCTCTCCAGGAGGCGCGGATACAGCAAGCCGTGGAGCGCGGCGGCGAGGAAGCGGAGCAGCGGCAGGGTGAAGGAGATGCCCACCCCGTGGTCGCAGTTCCGCAGCCAGCCCATCAGCACGGCGGCAATCGAGCCGGCGGCGCCAACTTTCCGTCGCGGTGCGTCGCCGGGCCGCCGTCTTTGTGTTTGTTTCCCGGCGAACCGCCCGCCGATCCTGCTTCTTTCCCTTTGTCGACCACCCGTATGAGCACCAAGCCCGTCCATCCCCGCGACGAACTCGTCGCCACGATGCAGCGCATCTACCGCCTGCGCATGACCACCACCTCCGGTGGCAACCTCTCCATCCGCGAGAGCGATGGCCGCATCTGGATCACCCCGGCGCGCGTCGACAAGGGCGCGCTCACCCCGGTCGACATCGTCTCCGTGCCGCCCGACGGCCGCCCCGAGGGCATCCATCCGCCCTCGTCGGAGCTGCCGTTCCACCGCGAGATCTACCGCCGGCGCCCTGATCTCGGCGCGATCGTGCACGCGCATCCCGGCGCGCTGGTGGCGTTCTCGATCTGTCGCCAGATCCCCGACACTCGCCTCCAGTCCCACGTGTTCCAGGTCTGCGGCCGGGTTGCGCTCGCACCCTACGCCTGCCCCGGCACGCAGGAGCTCGGCGACCATATCGCCGCCACCTTCGCGGCGGGCGCCGACTGCGTGCTCCTCGAGAACCACGGCGTGGTCGTGGGCGGGCGCGACCTCAAGGAGGCCTTCCAACGCTTCGAGACGCTCGAGTTCGCGGCCTTGACGCTCCTGCGCGCGGCCATGCTTGGGCCGCTCAAAGTGCTCCCGCCCGAGGCGCTCGCCGTCGACACCATGCCGACCTACGGCGAGCTGCCCGCGCGGAAGGCCGACATCCGCGAGACGGGGCTGCGCACGAGCCTCAGCGCGTTCGTGCACCGTGCCTACCGTCAGCGCCTGCTTATCAGCACCGCCGGCGCGTTCTCCGCCCGGCTGGAGCGCGACGAGTTTCTCATCACGCCGCGCCGGCGCGACCGGTTGGAGGTCCGTCCCGCGGGCATTGTGCGGGTGCGGGGCGACTCCTGTTCCGCCGGCCAGCAGCCCAGCCGAGCCGCTCGCCTCCACGCGGAGATCTACGCCCGGCACCCGTCCGTCGGGGCGATCGTCAGCGCCCAGCCGGCGCACGCTTCCGCGTACTGCGTGACCGATGCGCCGCTGAGCACCTACACGATTCCCGAGAGCTATGTGGTGCTCAACGAGGTCGGGCGGCTGCCGTTCCTGCGCATTGTCGAGGACGCCGCCGCGATCGCCGCCGCCATCACACCGACGAAGACCCCGGTCGTGCTCGTGGCCAACGAGGGCGCGGTCGTCGTGGGCCGAAACTTGCTCGAGGCCTTCGACCGGCTGGAGGTGCTCGAGGCCACGACCGAGGCGATCCTCTTGTCCAAGCCGCTCGGCGCGGTGACTCCGATGCCGGTTTCCGCCATCGACGAGCTGCGCCGCGTGTTCAACATCGCGTAGCCCTCCTCGCCTTTTCCGCCCCGCCCCACCGCCATGCGCGTGCCGCTGCACATCGTCGAAGCCCGTCGCGAACGCCTGCGTGACCTCATCCGCACCGACGGCTTCCTGCCGGTGGCGGAACTCGCGAAGCGGCTCGGCGTGTCCGTCGTCACGGTACGGCGCGACCTCGCGACGGTGGCGGCGCGCGGCCACATCACGCGCACCCGTGGCGGTGCGCTCGCCGACTACAACACCACCTTCGCCTCCGTCGACCAGCGCGCCCAGCGTGCCCGCACCGCCAAGGAGCGCATCGCCCGCGCCGCGCTCGCGCACCTGCCGACGGCGGGCACGATCTTCCTCGATGCCGGCACGACCGTGCAGTCGCTCGCCCGCCAGATGCTGCGCCGCCACGATTTCGACGGCCTCACGGTCGTCACCAACAGCCTACCCGTCGCCAGCATCCTGGGCGGTGCCGAGGGCATCGAGCTCCACGTCCTCGGCGGCATCTTCCTGCATCGGCAGGCGATCCTGCTCGGCCCGCAGGCGATCGACGCCATCGCCCACTGGCGCTTCGACGCGGCGTTCCTCGGCGGTGAAGGCATCGACGCCGAGGGGGTCACGAATTCGCACGCCACCATCGCGCTGTTCCAACAGGGCGTGCTGCGCCACGCCGACCGCGTCTACTACTGCATCGACCAGACGAAGCTCGGCCGCGCCACGCCCCACCGCGTCACCGCCTGGACCAAGGTGCTGACGCTCGTCACCGACGCACGTCCCGCCGCGCTCACCGCCGCGGGGATCGATCTGCCGGCGCGCCAATTGATCACGGCCCGGTGAATCCCGCTTCGCGGCTGAGCCCAGACTTTCGCCTACCGGCTGCACCCGCCGGCGTGCTCGCCTCGTAGGCCCAGTCTGCGACTGGGCGCCTTCGATCCACGCCGTCCCCCTTGGCTTGAGCGCAACGCGACCGGTCAAAGACCGGTCCCACTGGCCCACAGCTCACATTGTCTCGGCCGCCCAGCCCATACTCGCCCGCCGACCGAAGACCACCCGGTTGAGTGCGAGCGCGAATCCGATGCACGCGAGGACCGTCAGTGCCATCAGGTGCAGGAAGTGCACCGACTCCGGCAACACCGGCGCCAGCGTGCGCAGCCAGTTCCAGCCGAAGGTGAGCAGCCCGTACAGCCCTGCTCCGAAGCCCACCGTCGCGATCACCGCACGAGCATCCACATTGCGGAACAGCAGCCCGACGATGAACGCCGAGAGGATCGGCATGCTGAACAACCCGAGCACCTGCTGGATCAACGCGATGATGCTCGTCGCGCCCACGTAGAGCGGCATCAGCCCGATCGAGACCAGTGCGAAGCCGAGCGAGATGCCGATGCCGAGCCGCGCGATGTTGCCGTTCGGATTGATGTACTTCTGGTGCAGGTCGCACACGTAGAGCGCCGCCGAGGAGTTGAGCACCGAGTTGTAGCTCGAGAGCACCGCCGCGAACATCGCCGCCGCAAACGCGCCCGAGAGCCAGTGCGGCAGCGTCGCACCGACCAGGCGCCCGTAGCTCGCGTCGCCGATCGGCCCGAAGAGCTTGTAGGCGCAGAGCCCGGGAATTGCCGTCATCGCCGGCACCAGCAGCAGCCGGATCGCCAGCGCAAGGTACACGCCGCGTTTCGCCTCGGCCACCGAGGGGGCCGCCAACGCGCGCTGCGTGATCGTCTGATTCGTGCTCCAATAGAAGAGCTGGCTGAACACCATGCCGGTCAGCAGCGTCGGCCACGGGATCGGGTCGGTCGACGTCCCCATCAAGCGGAGCCGCTCCGCCGGCACGCCCGCGAAGCTCCAGCCGATCGCGTCGAGCGCGAAGAACACCAGCGCGAGGCCGAGCCCCAGCACGATCACGCCGCAATAGGTGTCGGAGATCGCCACCGCGCGCAGCCCGCCGAACACCGCGTAGGCCGCGCCGATCACCGCCACGGCGACGCCGATCACGTAGAGCGTGTCCATCCCGCCCAGCGTGTCGCCGAGGTTGAACATGTTCTTCATCACCAGCGCGCTCGTGTAGAGCATCGCCGGCAGGAAGAGGAAGACGTTCCCGATGAGAAACACCAGCGCCACCGTCGCGCGGATATGCTTGTTGCCGTACCGCCGCTCCAGCAGCTCGGTCACCGTGGTGCACTTGTAGCGGTAGTAGATCGGGATGAAGAGCGTCGCCAGCAGCAGCAGGCCCACCGCGCCGGAGAGCTCCCACCAGACGATGTTCAGGCACTGCGCGCCGTTCATGCCCACGAAGGTGTCGGTGCTGATGTTGGTCAGCGTGATCGAGCCGGCGATGAAGACGGCGTTCAGGCCGCCGTTGGCCAGGAAGTACTCGCGCGCGCCGTCCGTGGAGCGCACGGCTTTCCGGCAGTGCAGCCAGGTGGCGAACGCCACCAGCGCGGTGAGCAGGAGGAAAACGGCGATCTGCACGGCGGAGTCAGGGGTCATGGGGTGGCGCCGAGGCAACACCGCCGCCGCCGGCCCCGCCAGCCCCGTGCATTCGGACGGACCGAACGACTCCGCCGCCGCGTTCCATTTTTTAAGATCGCTTTCGATCATTTAATCCGCACCGTCGGCCGCATCATCCGATGTCCGCTCCTGTTGCATCGCCCCACCGCGAGGAGATCGCCCACGCCGTCCGCCGCCTGCTCTACGCGCGGCTCGACCGGCCGGCGCCGCGCACGGCGCGCGCGCCGCATCCGCTCATCGTCAACGTCAGCGCGCGGCATTGCCACCTCACGCCCGCGGCCGTCGAGACGCTCTTCGGCCCCGGCCGCACGCTCACCCCGCAGAAGGCGCTCTATCAGGACGGCCAGTACGCGGCGGAGGAGTGCGTCACGCTCATCGGCCCGCGCAGCCGGGTGATCTCCAACCTCCGCATCCTCGGCCCCTGCCGCGACTTCAACCAGGTCGAGCTCGCCTTCACCGACGCCATCTCCCTCGGCTTCGACATCCCCGTGCGCCCCTCCGGCGCCATCCAGGGAACCCCGGGCTGCATGCTCATGGGCCCCGCCGGTTTCCTCGAGCTGCCCGAGGGCGTGATCCGCGCCGCGCCCCATGTGCACATGCATCCCGACGACGCCGCGTTCTACGGCGTGCCGGCCGGCGGCTACATGCGCCTGCGCGTCGGCGGGGAGTGCGGCGTCACCTTCGACCGGCTGCTCGTGCGCGTATCCAAGGACTTCAAGCTCGAGGTCCACATCGACACCGACGAGGGCAACGCCTGCGGCCTCGTCCCCGGCGTCGCCTGCGATCTGCTGCCCTGAGCCGCCCGCCTTCTCAACCAACCAACAACCCTCCGTTCCAACCACACACCACCATGAATGAATCTCTCGGTCTGATCGAAACCAAGGGCTACGTCGGCTCCGTCGAAGCCAGCGACGCCATGGTCAAAGCCGCCGGCGTGACCCTCGCCCGCCAGATCCAGATCGGCGGCGGTCTCGTCACCGTCGTCGTCAAGGGCGACGTCGGCCGCGTCAAGGCCGCCGTCGAGGCCGGCGCCGATGCCGCCAAGCGCGTCGGCGAGCTCGTCTGCGCCCACGTCATCGCCCGCCCGCATCCCGAGCTGCTC
>JAEXPL010000205.1 GCA_023446865.1 Verrucomicrobiota bacterium
ATGCGGGTGTAGCTCGTGGTGAAGCGCGCGCCGGTGAGCTCCTCGAAGAGCGTGTACAGCTTCTCGCGCTCCTCGAACGTGTACATGAAGATCGTCCACGCGCCGCAATCCATCGCGAACGCCCCCAGGCCCATCAGGTGCGAGGAGATGCGCGCCAGCTCGCAGATGATCACCCGCAACGCCTGGCCGCGCGCCGGCAGCTCGAGGCCGGCGAGGCGCTCGACCGCGACGGCGTAGGCCACGTTGTTCGCCAGCGGCGCGAGGTAGTCCAACCGGTCCGTGTAGGGCACGAACTGGTTGTAGGTCATGTTCTCGGCGATCTTCTCGTCGCCGCGGTGCAAATACCCGACGACCGGGTCCGCCTTCTGCACCACCTCGCCGTCGAGCTCCAGCTTGATGCGGAGCACGCCGTGCGTGCTGGGGTGCGAGGGGCCGAGGTTGATCTCGAGCTTCTCGGCCTGGGCGGCGTCGCCGGCGCGGGCGGCGCTGTCGGGAAAGATATAGTCGGTCGACATGGCGTCGGTGGGTGGTTCGGGCGGCACGGTCAGCCGGCGGGTTTCTCCTTCTTCTCGTTCCACGCCTGGTCGAGCGCGCGCGGGCCGCGTCCGGTCGAAATGGTGACACTGCCGTCGGGCTGGGCGACGAAGGGGCCGCCGGCCATCGGCGCGGGGATAACCTTGGTGCCGGAGACCTCCGCGATCTCCTCGTCGGGCAGCTCGGTGGGCTGGCCGGCGAGCGGGAAGTCCTTGCGCAGCGGGTGGTACGGGTAGCCGTCCCACATGAGGATGCGGCGCAGGTCCGGGTGGCCGGTGAAGGTCACGCCCATCAGGTCGAAGCATTCGCGCTCGTGCCAGTCGGCCCCGGGCCAGAGGCCGGTGGCGGTGGGCATCGCGGGCTCGTCGCCGCCGGGGCAGTCGGCGGCGATGCGCACGTACTCGGCGCGCGCCGTCGAGAGCAGGTGGTAGACGGCGGTGAAACGTGGCGACGCGCCGGGCGCCCAGTCGATCGCCGTGAGGTCGGTGAGCAGGTCGAAACCGCACTCGTCCCGCAGGTGGGCGAGCAGCGCGATCACCTCGTCGGCCGGGATGTTGAACGCCGGCACGTCGGCGCTCGGGCGCACGGTGAGATTGGGGAAACGCGTCTGGAGCGACGCCGCGAACTCGGGAGCGGAGACGGTCATTGGGTGGCCGGGGCTCAGCGGGTGACGAGGGAACCGATGTTGGTTTTGCGGAAACCGCGGTCCTGCCGGACCACGTTCTGCATCTTCATCAGCGCGTCGAGGATCGCCTCGGGCCGCGGCGGACAGCCGCTGATGTAGACATCGACGGGCACGATGCGGTCGACGCCCTGCAGCGTCGCATACGAGCGGTACATGCCGCCCGACGACGCGCACGCGCCCATCGCGATGACCCACTTCGGTTCCGCCATCTGCTCGTAGATGCGCCGCAGGTGCACCGCCATCTTGTAGGTGACCGTGCCGGCGACGATCATGCAGTCGGACTGGCGGGCCGGGAAACGCATGACCTCCGCGCCGAAGCGGCTGATGTCGAAGCGCGACGCGCCCGAGCCCATCAGTTCGATGGCGCAACAAGCCAAGCCCATCGGCATGGGCCAGATGGAGTTGGAGCGGATCCAGTTGATCACCGCATCCACGCGGGAAACGATGATCCCGCCTTCGACTTTGCTATCGTAGCCAAGGACTTCGGTGTTCGGTGAAACCATGAGTGGAGACGTCGATTTGCCGGGAGCGGCGCAAGCTAGGTTCGGGCCACAGGTGCCGCAAGTAGCATTTGGGCAAAATGCTCCTCTGAAACGACAACCTTCCGCCAAGCGCGGACGGATAATTCCGGCTACTATTTGCCACCGGCGAAAAATGCTTCTTGGCGCGGCCGGCGGCCTTCGCCTCACCCGGCCTGAGCCCCACATCGATCCTTCGCCAGCCTCCCCGCGCAAGCCCGACCGTGCCGACGCAAATCTACGAGGAACCTCCGTGCACCGTTGGTAAAACCGCCGGCCGGCATGCTCTCCCCGTGGGTCCGGTCTCCGACCGGACACCTCCAACTCCAGCCGTGACCGCCGGCTCACGTGTTTCGGCGTCCAGTCGCAGACTGGACCTACTTGTCGCCCCCTGATCCCCGCTCAGATCCGATCGCCTTCGCCCGCCGCATCCTCCACCACCCGCTCGACGCGCACCCGCCGCAGCCGCTCGGCGCTCACCTCGGTCGCCGTCAGCCGGTACTCGCCGGCCGTCGCCACATCGCCGCGGCGCGGGG
The DNA here is from genome assembly GCA_023446865.1 of Verrucomicrobiota bacterium. Lineage (GTDB taxonomy): Bacteria > Verrucomicrobiota > Verrucomicrobiia > Opitutales > Opitutaceae > CAJCBL01. Next base: position 2,274 of record JAEXPL010000205.1, read on the forward strand.
CGATGCCGGAGTTGCGCGAGAACCAGGTGCCGACCGTCTCGCGTGGCGACCACTCCAGCGGCCAGCCCGTCTCGGCCTGCAGCTCCCGCATCGTGAGCGACGCACTCACCACGATGCTGTTCGCCGTGCGCTCGAAGATCGGGCCGAGCTCGATGTCGAACTCGTCGCGGATGTCGCCCACGATCTCCTCGAGCACATCCTCGAAGGTCACGATGCCGGCCATGCCGCCGGTCTCGTTGCGCACGACCGCCAAGTGGCTGCGCTCGGCGCGGAAACGCTCGATCATCGCCGGCACGGTGGTCTTCAGCTCGAAGGTCAGGATCGGCCGCAGCAGCGGCTCGAACGGCATGTCCGGCCCGAGCGCCGCGATCTGCCACAGCCACTCGCGCACGAGCAACAGCCCCTCGATCTGGTCCTTGTTGCCCCGGCAGACAGGCAGCCGGCTCAGGCCGCTCACCTGCGCCACGCGGAGGTTGTCCTTCAGCGGCCGGTCGAGCCAGAGCACCACGACCTCCTCGCGCGGAATCATGATCTGCTGGGCGGTCGTGGAGCGCACCCGGAGCGATTGCACCATGAGCTTGTTGACCAACGCATCCGCCGGATGCGCGTGGCTCGCGTGGCTGAAAACGTACTCGAGTTCGTCGGCGCTGAAACTGTGTTCGCCTTCTTTCGCCGGCCCGAGACCCGCCCAGCGCAGGAACAGATTCGCCAGACTGTTGAGCGACCAGATGACCGGGAAGAACGCGTAGTAGAACACCATCAGCGGCCCCGACACCCAGAGCGACACGCCCTTGGCCCGCTGGATCGCCAACGATTTGGGCGCCAGCTCGCCGAAGATGATGTGCAGGAACGTGATCACGGTGAACGCCACGCCGAATGAGATCGATTTGATCGCCACCGGATCCGTCACCCCGAGGTCGGCCAGCCACGGCCCGAGCCGGTGCGCCAGAAACGGTTCGCCGATCCAGCCCAGCCCGAGGCTGGCCAGCGTGATGCCCAGTTGGGTGGCGGAAAGCGCGGCGTCGAGATGCTCGCTGGCCTTGATCGCCAGCCGCACGCGCCAACCGCCGGTCTTTTCCAACGGGCGCAGCTGGCTCGTGCGCACCTTCACCAGCGCAAACTCGGCCGCCACGAAGAAGCCGTTGGCCGCCACCAACGCGAGAATCGTGAGCGTTTCCAAGAGGATGCCGAGAAAGGTCCGCATGTGGTGAGGTCTGAACTAGGACAACAAATCGCCCGTTCGCCAATCCGGTTAAGCGAAGGAAGCCGTGGCGTGCCATCCGAAGCCCCTCGGGGCGAAGGACCGAGAACAGCACCGCATCTGGATCCGCCGATACAACAGGACCGCATTCACCACAGATGCCGCCGCGCAAAGGCATGTCCCGATCCACTCTTCAAATAGCGCTCGAACGCCAAGGCCCGCTCCTTGGAGCGGAACGCGTGGTAGGCAACCAGGCTCCAAGGTCGGAACTGAGCTGTGGATGAATTCTTACCCGCATTGTGATCCGCCAACCTTTGCTTCAGATCTTCAGTGAAACCGACGTAGCGACGCCCCTCGTCCAAATCGCTTCGAAGGAGATAAACGTAATACATCGGATGAAGCCCTGCTTCGCCAAGGCTACGCAGGGCATCCTTCGCGAGACAATCCGAGACCCGGACGCCGACTCTTGGGCTGAGACCGGAAGAAAGTCGGGAGCAGGGTTTAAAAGGGCGGAACAGGGTTGTGATGCGTTGATAGTCAACGGTTTGCGACTTGTGCGGGGACTTTCTGCGGGGATGGGGTGGGAAAAGGGTCTGTGCTCTGCGGGGAAATGGGTCGGCATGAGCTCCGAAAATTCTGGGCGGCGGGCGCGGCGCGAGGGGCTCGCGGCGGTTTGGCGGCGGGACGGCGGAGCGCTCGCGGCAGGCATGAAAAAGCCCCGCGGAGCGGAAGGCTCGACGCGGGGCCGGGGGCAGCGGGTGGGACTGCAGAAAAATCAACCGTCAGACTCCTCGACGATCACGGACCAACCGCCTCGCTGGCTGTTAATGATGAGCTTCACGTCGCCGCCCTGGGTTCCGTACACGCAGCCGTCGTTGCTTTGCTCAAGCCACGCACACGCGAAAACATCGTCGCCCTGGACTCGCGCACTGAGAAAAGAGTACTGCCCCTGGGAGACAAATTGGCAGCGGATTCGGAAGACCCGCTTCGTGATCGAAAGTGGGATATCCATTGGTGCACCGCGGCCGTTCGCCTCGTAGAGCTTGGTCCAGTTCGCGAAGGCTGGGTTGAAGTCGGACGGGATTGGCGCGCTGAAGTTAACCCTGTAGCGCAGATACCTTTCCCGGTCGTTGCGCGGCGCATGCTGTGCTCTCTGTAAATCATCGCTCGCGAAGGCTCGTGTGGCCGGCGCTGACACTGCCTGCGCCCCACCAGGCCGAGAGGAGTGCGCGATCGCGTCGGCCTTCCGCTCTTGCTCAGCGGAGATTCTTGTGGCCCGGGCGAGTTCGGCCTCGCGCTGCTTGGCCGCCGCCGCTTCATCGATTGGATACTGGGGCGCGAGTTCGTCGGGAAGTTTTGACTTCTCCACCTGGGTAAACCCCTCGGCGTGCCGCACAGTGACCGTGGTCGGGTCCTGCTTTGTGATCACAGCATCCCGCAGCACCCGGCCATCTTTGAGAGCGAGATCAGCAGCACCAGCGAACGCAGCGGCGACCAGCGCGAGAACGATCACGATTGGGGTCTTCATCGTGCGCCGAGTATCGGCGTATCGACCCCGGCGATCAACTACAACTTCGCCTTCGGCTTGGAGTCTCGGAGCGCGAAAAGGGTTAGGTCGGCATACGGCGCGCGCAGATCCATCTCGAGCAGCGCCTCCAGGTAGGCGTTGAAGCTCATGCCGAGCTGGCGCGCCCGTCGCTCCGCTCCCGGCCGCAGATCTTTCCGGATCGAGCACGTGACCGCCTCGCGCGTCCTCCGAGCTGGACTGGGGAGGGGCTGGAGACGTGGATTGGGCACCAGCGAATCATTCCACACTAGCGCGGCGAGCAGGCCGCTCACCGTCAGACCGACCCGCTCAGCCCGAGGGCCGACATCGGCGGCGATGCTGGGCAGGACGGCCAGCTTGATCGGGTGATTGGTGACGGGCACGCACCGACGAAAGGATCACAGCCTACGCCCGCCAACGCCTCGCCGACCCTACATTCTAGGGATCGCACTGTCGCGATGTTTTCCTTGCTATCCTGCTAGGTGCCATGCCCCAGCCATTACCCCACGACTCAGCCCCGATACCTCTTGACCAGGATGCCTGGCGGGAATGTGCGCGCCTGCAGCGGGAGTGTGCGCAACTCCGTGAGCGGAATGCCCGGCTTCAAGCGTTGCTGGTGGCAGCGTGGAGGCTCCTCATGCAGGCCGGTGTTTTGGACCAGGTGGATTAACCTTCGCCTGTGCTCGACTCAGATCTCGCTCGATCGTGTCGAGATCGGGCTTCGATTGGGAGCTGGATGGTTCGTCGGTGGAGAATCGGTCAGTCCACCATTCCTGCAGTTTCTCGATAACTGAACGCTGCCGGCTGATTTCTCGCGCTTGGTTCGCCAGTCGGTCCTCGAGTGGCTCCGACCGCAATTTGAAGAGCTCGTGGGAATAGGTCCTGATCAAGATCTCGAACTCCGGCTGCATCGCAGCACGTGTTCCTGGTATGCCTAGATCGCCCAGTGCATCGGTAAACGCTCTGATTTGGTCGGGGGAACGTTTACGGCCACAGCCAGCAGCTACATCGCCCATGAAAGTACGCTCGGCGGCGATTTTGAGCCGCTCATAGACGCGTGGCGCCAACTCTCGGGTGTGTTCCCACTCTTCGATTGGAGGAAGGCTGCGCCACCAACTGGGTAGGCTTGCGGGCTGCACCTGGGCGTAGCGGGGAGATGGAGCATCCTCGACGCGGTCACCGCGCGCGCTTTCCACGCCTGGCAAATCTCGCGCCCGCGCCTCAGCGTCGGCGAGCTTCCTCCAAGCCTTGGCGGAGATCGGCTGCTTGCCCGTCCTGTAGGCAAAAAGCATCGCCTGGGAGATGCCTATTCTCTCGGCCAGATCCCGGAGCGAGATATTCAGAGCAGCGGCCAGAGCGTCGGTGCGCTCTGAAAAAAGATTACCGCTCTGATTTTCGGGTTGCACTGCTCTTATTTGATGCTCTGATTTGAGCACCGTGACACGTCATACTCGGAAAGTCGAACGCAAAGCCCCTGTCGCCCCCCGCGGCGTGATCGCCGCGGCCTCCCGCGAGCTCGGCGTGACCCGCGAACATCTCAGCCGCGTGCTGCATGGCCACCGGGCCAGCCGGTCCCTGACGGCGCGCTACACGGCGTTCCTTGCCACCTGTGGAAAGGCGGCGGCATGAATGTTCACCGTTTCACCAGTGGACGGAGCGCGGAGACGACGAAGAGCGCTCCTGTGAGCACGAGCAACGCGACTCTCCCGGTCGTTGGCGGCTCGGTGGATGAGAGGGTTCGGGCAAAGACCCCAGATGGCTCCTACGGAGACCAGAAAATCTCCGACGCGGACAATCCGGTCCAGCCAACCCCGAGATGGATGGCGGTGCTCCGCTTCTGGCTTTGGGTCATGGCTCCCTGCAATGGTGTGCTCGCCGGCCTGCTGTCGTGGTACTGTTTCCACTTCAGCACGGCGTCCACCCACTTGGGCATGTGCGTGATCGCGGCAATCGCGACCGCAGCGATCACCGCCCACAACGCGTTCTGCGCGCTCAGGACAGCTCGGATCTCGTCCATTTCCGCCGTATCGGCCGCGCAACCCCGAAGCGGCGCCTGAAACCACGGCCCTCCCCCTCCCGCTACCATATCTCTTGTCATGTCATCCACTCTCGCTCTCCACCCCGAAAAGAACGTCACCCCGGTCCGGCTCGATCCGGCCTGGAACCATGCCCGCAAGCTGCTCGCCGATGGACGGCGGTGCGCCCGCGAACTCGCCGCCGAGATCGAGCGGTTGCGCGAGGCGTACCTGCGTGACGGACATGCGAATCTGAAGCGCGGGAACTCCCCGGAGTCGCATCGTGCGACTCCGGGGGAGGACGGCTTCAAAGCCCAGGTCGCAGCGCAGCTCGATATCCATCCGGCCACCGCCTACCGCCACCTCGCCGTGGCGAAGGCGCTGGCGATCTGCGACATGGTCGAGCGTGCTCCCGAGGGCGAGACCATCGACCTGCCCGACAATAGCAGCTACGCGGTGACCGACGAGGTGCGCGAGAAGGCCCGCGACCTGCGCGCCCGGATCGAGGCCGGCGAAGTGCCGATGAACCGCGCGCTGCCGGCCGTATCCGGCATGTTCTCGGTGCGCGGCGGCGGCACCGGCGGCAAGGCCGCCACCAATCACCCGGCCAACATCCACGCCGGCCTCCAGAAGCTCATCACCAGCCTCCACGCGAAGCACTGGCGCCAAGGCGAGGGAGCCTGGGACCGCAATGCCACACTCTGGGCGCATGTGCTGGAGCAGCTCCCCGACGAGCTCCGTAGCGCCACGCTCGCCTGGTCCGAGAAGAGCCGCCGCCGCTGAACCTCCGCGTCCGCATACCCCATGAAGCTCCCCATCGGGCAGTCCCAACAACCTTCAGCTCCGGCCATTCCGGGAGCGGTGGCCGCTCTTTCCCCGGCGGCGAGCCATGGTGCGCAGGGAGATCCTGCGACGGCTCCAACGGAAGGCACGACGGCTCATGAAACAGCCGCCGCCGGGGCTCTGCTCTCGCTCTCTGCCGCGCCAGAGTCTGCACCGGTCCCCGATACCTCCGCGCCCGGCCTGCTCACACCGGCCGGCGCGGAGCAAGGGCCGCTCATGGGGCGCCCGCCGGAGGTGATCCCGACCGACAACGAGCGGAAGGCGTTGCTCTCCGCGTATCTCAAAACCAATCTCAAGAAGAAGCGCGGCTCGATGACGACCGCCGCCCGGCTCTTCGCGCAGAGCGAGGCCTGCAGCCCGGAGCTGCGCGAGGCGATCCTGCGCGAGGTGGGCCCCGCCCGCGCCTCCAAGCATCAGCTCCCCATCACCGTGCGCCGCGCGATGCAGGCCAGCCCGGCGCTCGTCACCTACACCCGCAACCCCCGCGATGCCGATGTCATGCTCGGCCACGCCCGTGGCGTGTTGCGCCGCCACCCCGAGGAGACGCGCCGCTTCTTCGCCGGCGAATGCCAGAGCCACGACGACGGCACGATCAACTTTTGCGTGGTTGTCCCCTGGCCATGGGGCGGTTGCCGCTGCTCTGACAAATTCGGCGTGAAGGTGGGTCGCTTCCAGTTGCTCGCCAGCGCCGACAGCGCGGAGGATTTCATCCCCGGCTGGACCTACGCCATCCGCCCGACCGGCGCCTACCGCGCCGAGGATGTGTGCGGGGCGATGGGCCGGCTGTGGCGCGATACCGTGCTACCCCGCTACGCCGTGCTCGAGCGCGGCACATGGGAATCTGCCCGGGTGAAGGCGCTGTGCGATGCCGCGGGAGTCGAGGTGCTGCGCAGCTACGCCCCGCGCCAAAAGCTCATCGAGAGCGTATTCAACCGGCTGTGGACCGTCCTCTCCGTCACTCCCGGCCAGGTGGGTCGCTACCGCGGCGAGATGGAGCGCGAGAACAAACTCCTGGCTGCCGCGCAGGCCGGCACGCTCGATCCCCGCGAGGCGTTCCCGACGCTCCAGATCGGCTTGGCCGCGCTGGAAAACGCGATCGCCTACCATAACCAGACGCCCATCGAGAGCCGTCAGTACGGCAAGTGGATCCCCGAGGTGCGGTGGCGCGAGGATCTCGCCGCGCATCCGCGGCCCAAGCTCGATCCCTCGCTCGCGTACCTCTGGGCGCCCGAAGTCCGCACCTGGACAGTCCGCCGCGGCTGCGTGGGTGGCATGGTGGAGACTCCGCTCGGCATCACGCTGCCGGCGCACTGGTGGTCGCCCGATCTCCTCGATCTCGACGGGCGCAAAGTCACCGTGCATTTCGACCCGTGGGAACCGGGTTGCCCTGGTACGCTCGTCCTCGCCGAGGATTGGCCGCTGCGCAACTGGAAGGCCGGCCGCCGGCTCGCTAGCGACGTCTCTTGCCTCGAGGACCTGCCGACCATCGCCTCGGAGGCGGCCAATGCGATCGCCGCCGATCCGGAGGCCAATGCCTTCGAGCGCGGCCGCCAGATGCGGGCTTCGCTGCGTGCCGTCGTCCTGCGCGAGTACCGCGCGATCACCGCGCCAGGTGCGCCGCTGCGCCGCGAGAGCGAAGTCCGCGGCCCCAGTTCTCTTGCCACCACGCCGGCCGAGTCGGCCTCTGCGCCCACACGGTCGCACCACACCCAACATGGCCCGGACTCCCGGCGCGGTGGCTCCCTTCCGACTCCGGCCCGCGCCGCGCGGCCAGATCCCACCGACGCGGATCTCGCCGAGCTCGAGCGCCTGGAGGCTCGCGCCCAGGAGCGAGGCCTCATCCCGGCCAGCGGCTACCCGCTCTGATCTTCCGAACCCAACACAACACCCGAACACACCTACGACACGATGACGACCGATACACCCGACACTCCCAACCCCATCGACCGCGAGCTCGCCCGTGAGCTGGTGGACCTCGCCGGCCGCGTACGCGCATGGCAGGAGGCGCGTAAGTATTCCGACAACGCGCTGCTCCTCCGTATGCCCGGACTCGGTAGCACGAAGACGTTCACGCGAATCCTCAAGGGTGACCTCGACGAACTCGATCTCGACAAGCAGCTCGCGAACTACCGAGCGGTCGTCGCCGTCATGGAGGACATGTCCTCGCGCGAGCGCTCCGAAGAGGAGCTCTATGAGGACATCTCCACCGTCACGCTTCTGCGCCGAGCCCTGGTCGAGCTGATCGACGAGCGCAGCATCCGCCGCGTGGTCCTGGTGGAGGGCGATTCAGGTCTCGGAAAGTCCAAGGCACTGGCGTTGCTCCAGCGCAAGTATGGCCAGCGGATCAGCGTGGTCGAAGCCGTCACCGGCTGGCACGACAATCCGAACAGCTTCGTGGGTGCGTGCCTCGAGGCACAGGGCATCCGCGATATGCCGTGCAGCTACGACGGCCGCCTCCGCATGCTGATTGCGAGGTATCGCGCTCACCGCGTGGCGCTCGCGATCGACGAAGCCCACTGCCTGGGCCCCGAGTGTCTCGACACCGTCAAGACGCTTGTCAACCAGACCCCGATCGAGGTGTTCCTCTTCGCTTGGCCGACGCTCTGGCGCCGTCTCGAGCGCGGCGCGTATGAAGAGGTCAAGCAGTTGCTCGGCAACCGGCTCGCCGAACGAATTAAGCTCGGCGGCCTGCGCGAGGCCGATGTGCGCAAACTGCTCCAGCGCCGCGCCAAGGTGGAGGATCCCCGCGCCGCCGCGCTCGTGCTCAAAGAGGCTTCGCAGCGCGGTAACCTTTCCTTCGTCGCCGCCGTGTGCACGCGGCTCGCTTCCGCCGAACGCGATGGGCTCCCGAGCGTCGACGATGTCGCCGCCGCCGTCGCCGCCGAGATCGCGAAACGCTGAGCCCGGAGGCCACCATGCCACACGATCCGCTCAAGCGCCGCGAGGCCACCGCGATCCCGCTGGTGCTCTTCGGCGCGCACGGTCGCACCGTCGAGGGCTACCGGCCCGCCGACGAGGATCTCTCCGCCGCGATGCCCGCGCTCAGCCACAAGGCCGGCGCCGCGGTGTCCGGTCCGCACTTGCGCACCGTGCGCCGCCGCTTCGCCCGCAATCGCACGGGAGTCGTCGGGATCTCGCTCGAGTACGAGCGCGTCCGCGACCGTCACTTCTACGTCGTAAACCTCGGCGCCGGTCACCGTCGCTTCTGTGTCGAGACGCTCGGCCGGCCCGAGGCGTGGCGCCGCGCCGTGGCGTTGCGGCATGAGCACGAGCGCAAGGTTCTCCTGGCCAACGCCACCATCCGCCACGCCCGCGACCGCCACGCCGAGCAGGAAGGAGCCGCCGCATGAACCTCGCGATCACCATCTGCGCCGGGTCCATCGCCCTAATCTCGCTCTCGTTCCTCGCCGGCGGGCTCTGCGCGATGTACGTGCGCGATCGCGCCGAATCCCGCGCTTTGCTCGCCGCCAGCCGCCGTGGAGGTGCCCGATGAACCCCGCCGCCGACTGCCTGCGCGACGATATCACGGAGTGGCTGGAGTTCCACGGCACGGCCGCCGAGCGCCTGGGCAAGCTCCTGGCCGAGGCGGATACGGCGCTCACCGCCGGCCGCATCGGTTCCGCGCTCTACCTGATCCGCCAGGCGAAGACCACGCACCGCCTGCTCGCCTCCGGAATCGCCACAGCTCGCACCGAGCTCGCAACCCAAAACGCGACACCCGAAACCGCCGCGCCCGCGGCGTCCGCCCCATGAAAGCCCGCACCTTCGCCCTGGTCTTCGCCGCGCTCTCGGGCGTGCCGCTGCTCTGCGCCGCGCTGCTCTGGATCTGCCCCTCGGATACGGTGGCCGTGCTCGTGTGCCTCGCGCTCGCCGGGTGCGGCGCGATCGGCGCCGGCGCCTCGATCCTGCTGCTCAGCTGTGCGGGCAGCGTGCGCTGAGCTCTGCCTCTCACCTCCAGCCCATCACCTCTCACCCCGATTCCCATGTCCCGTCTCAAAGCCACTACCTACACCACGCGCGCCCAGTTCGACGCCGCGTGCAACGAAATCGCCGTGCTCGAAGTGCAGCTCCGTCAGCAGACGGCGCTGCGCGACCAGCACCTGCAGCAGATCCGCGATCAATTCGGCCCGATGATCGACGACCTCACCGAGGAGCGCGACGCCAAGGTCGCCCTCGCCGAGAAGTACGCCGAGACCCACCGTGCCGAGCTCTTTCCTGCCGCCCGCAAGAGCGGCGAGACTCCGCTCTCCAACTACGGCTTCCGCACCGGCAATCCCACGCTCGCGCTGCTCAACCGCAAGTGGTCGTGGGCAAGCGTGCTCGAGGCCGTGAAGGCCGCGTTCCCGAAGCGCTACGTGCGCCAGACTGAGGCTGTCGACAAGGATGCCATCAAGGCGCAGCTCACCGCCGAGCAACTCGCCACCGTGGGCCTGCGCGTTACGCAGAGCGAAGCCTTCTACATCGAGGCGAAAGACCAGCCGGCCGCCGCCGGAGCCTGAAGCCATGCGCGCGATGTTCGACGGCAAACCCATGACGGCCGCGAAGGCGCTCAAGCGTGGGCGCTCGCGCGGTCGCGTGATCTCCGGCCCCGGCGGCTTCTCTCCCGAGTTCCGCCGGCAGGTCTCCGAGGCGCATCGGCGCTTCTTCGCGGCCCGGGGGCACGATGTCGACTCGTTCGCTTTCACCGGGGGCTTCGCCGGCTGAGCCGCCCTCCGTCGTCTGTCATCCGCCGTCCGTCCTCCTCTGCCATGTCCGAACTCTCCCGAGAACAGAAAGCCGAGATCGGCGCGCTCGCTCGCCAGGCGTGGCTCGCTTGGCCTGGGCGCGAGGGGTTCTTGGAGAGCAACGGCGAGCTCTCGGCCACGGAGTGTTTCACGGCGTGGCGGCACTGGCAGCAAGGGTTGGCCTGCGGCAAGCAGAGCCTGTGCGCGTGCACGAGCGAGGGAGACTACCTCCGGCTCCGGGCGCATTTCCTCGCGCTGGGCGGCGACCAGATGGCCGCCACGCGGGCGCTGGTGCGCCATGCCTCCGAGCCGGCGCGGATCGCGTTCTTCAAGCTCCGCGAGGCCATTGCCGAGCGCGGCCTGCGTGAGGAGTACGCCGCCGCGATCTGCCGGCGCCAGTTCCGCTGCAGCCTCGCCGAGGCCAGCGAACGCCAGCTCTGGTGCCTGGTGTACACCGTCAGAAACCGCCGAAAGGCCGCGATGTCCGCCGCATGAGCAAGATCGATAATCTTGATATGGCCGCAGTGCAGGCCGCGCTCTTCGCCGGCGAGAAGATGGCGACTGTCGCCGCCGAGCACGGATTCTCTCCGGTGTACCTGTTCCAGATCGTCCGCGATCGTGGGCTCGCCTACGTGTGGACCACTGCGGCCGAGCGCGAGGCGCTCACCGCTCTTCGCTCCGGGCAGTTTTCCGTGCTCCGCGAGGATGAGGCCGCCGCCGCGCAGCAGTTGCGCGCCCAGATTGGAGCCGCCCTTGCCGAATACTCCTCCGCCTCCGTGGCGAAGTCCGGTTCCTGATTTCCTGAGTCCCAGATTCTCCGCTCCTCCCATGCAACCGATCCAGATCCGCGACATGAACTGGCAGCAGCTCCAGGAGCGTATCTCCGGCCTGCGCCAGACTGTGCACGAAGCCCTCCGCATGCACGGGCCGTGCACCACCCGCCAGCTCGCAGAACGGGCGCGCCTCGATCTCCTCACCGTGCGCCCCCGTGTGACCGAGCTCGTGGAGCTTGGCTTCGCCGTGTGCACCGGCCGCGAGGGAGGCGAGGGCGTGTACCGCGCCTGCAGCTACCACGAGGCGGCCAGCGAACACGCGAAACGCGTGGCGATTGCCACCGGAGCCGGCGTGCAGGCCGAACTCTTCTGACATCGATCCCATGACCACGACCAACACCGACACCAAGCCGCTCCTTGTCACCGTCCGCATGACGGGGGGCTGTTATCTCGCCCGAAGTAAGGGACACACCGCATCCTGCACTTCGAGCGCTGAACAGGCCGCCGCGCGCTGCGCAGCCAAGGCCTTCGATTGCCTGGATACGCGCATCCACCTCCAGCCGCTCGGCTCCGGGAGCAAGAGCAGCCAATTCCTCACGTTGCCCGAGCCGCACGAGGGATTCGCGACCGCCTCCGCCTTGATCGATGCTCACGCCAAACGGATGGGGTGGCGGTCATGAGCGCCTCCGCCACATCTACCGTCGCGGGTGCCATCGAGCACGTGCTTGGCCGGATCCATGAGAGCCCTGAAGTGGGCTACTACATGGGTGTGTGCACCGAGAGTTTCGAGCGCTTGGTCGCCGCGTACGCCGAAATTCACGGCGAGCCTGTCGCCGCCGTACGTACACAGTTCCTACCGATGCGGCCCCGCGACCCGCGCCGCGAACTGGAGCGCCGGGTCGAGGAGCTCGAAGAACGACTCACGGGCACGCACACGAGTTGCCACGACGACGACGCTCCGACCTACGGCCCCGAGCATCTCGACGCCGAGGACATGGTCGAGCGGGTGAAGTTGCTGCTCGGCATGCACTCCGCGGACCCGGTGCGGTGCCAGCAGCGAAATCGCTGCGCTGTACGACTCGATCGACCTCCCGATCAGCCTCGTCGCCCTCCCCACATGAAGACGATCACCGGCTACATCGTGATGCAGGGCGGTCGCCCGTGCACCTTGTGGAATGCCGCCGCCCGCGCCGAGACCAAGCGTGGCGGCGTGCTCGTGCCCGGTTCGCCGGTCGCCACGTTTTCCCGCTCGCGCGATGCGAAACGCGCGATCGCGCGTACCCAGCGCGCCGCCGGCCAGCTCGCCGGCACGCTGATCGACGACTGGGTCAAGCTGCTCCCGCTGCAGAGCGGCCAGCCGTACTCGGTAGAGCCCCTCACCACCGGTTCCTGAATATCTTCCCGTATCCAACATGACAACGACATCCAAACACTACCGGCAGGGGGATGTGCTCATCGAGCGCATCAACTCGCTGCCTCGCAAACTGACCAAGGTCGCGCTCGAGAGCGGTCGCGTGATTCTCGCCCATGGCGAAGTCACCGGCCACGCGCATGCGTTCACCGCTACCGAGGCGGACAAATACGTCGGGGCTGATGACGCCGAGTACTTCGAAGTGCGCGGCAAGCGCATGGACTGCACGCTCCCCATCGTACGCCGCTGGCGCTCGCAGGTGATGGTGCGGCACCCGCGCCTGGGCGTGATCGAGTTCGCTGAGGCCGACATCACGATCTGTGGAGACACGGCTGTGATCAACGGCGCGTTCGCGCTCCTGCGGCACGACGAGCACACCGTCCAGGGTATTCCCGCTGGGATCTACAAAGGCGCCGGGGCGACCGGCACCGTCCATCAACGCGAATACTCCCCGGAGGCCATCCGCAATGTCGCAGACTGATCACAGCCCCGAGGTGCGCGCGTTGCTCGAGCGCCACGCCACTGCCTGCAACATGCGGCAGTCGGTCAACCGCGAGTTGATTGTGGAGTGCCTCACTCGGTGGCTCGCCGGCGTGAGTGAGCAGAAACTCCCGATTCGTTTCCTCTGCCGCGCCGATGAAATCGGCGCGGTCGGAAAATCCGCCTGGGCCGCCAGGGACGCCTGGGCCGCCAGGGACGCCTGGGCCGCCAGGGACGCCTGGGCCGCCTGGGCCGCCAGGGACGCCAGGGACGCCTGGGCCGCCAGGGACGCCTGGGCCGCCTGGGCCGCCAGGGACGCCTGGGCCGCCTGGGCCGCCAGGGACGCCTGGGCCGCCAGTTGGGATCTTAGCTGGATTTCCATAATTGCGATTGGCGCGCTATCGCGCGCCGACGAGGTGACTCATCGCACTTGGCTCCCGGCGTTGGAAGCATTTGAGGCCGGTGCTTGGTTGTTCTGGATCACGCCCACGGAGATCGTCGTCGCCGAGCGGCCGGGCTGCATCGCCGTAGACGAAAACCGGCGGCTGCATTCGGCCAACGGGTACGCCTTCGCCTGGCTCGACACGATCCGCGAAACGTACTGGCACGGGGTCCTGGTCCCCGAGCACGTCGTGCTGCGTCCCGCGGAAATCACTGTCGTGCAGATCGAGGAGCAGGCCAACAACGAGGTTCGGCGTGTGATGGTCGAGCGATACGGTCAGGCCCGCTATCTCGTCGACTCCGGAGCGAAGGAGATCCACCGCGACGATTACGGCGTCCTCTTCCGGAAGGACGTCCCTGGTGATGAGCCGCTGGTCATGGTCCGCGTCGTCAACTCCACGCCGGAGCCGGACGGCACGTTCAAAGACTACTTCCTGCGGGTTCCGCCCACGCTCACGACAGCTCGTGGGGCCGTGGCCTGGACGTTCGGGAAAGAAGAGCACGAGTACGCACCGCTGGTCGAGACATGAAGGACCTGTTTGGCAATCCCATCGTGGAGACGGTCGCCCTGCGTAAGGACGACCGTCTCCGTCGTCGCGGCTACTCTGCGCGGCCCGGCACCGGTCCGCGCAGTCAGCGGTGTTATTCGTGCGCGCATATCATGCGCGTGATCTCCTCCGGAACTACCTCGTTCAAATGCACGCGGGTCGCCCAGATCTGGGCCGGTGGCGTCGCCACCGACATCCATCGCGGAGCTCCGGCCTGCTCGGATTGGGAGCGTCCGCAACGCGAGCCGCTCCGCCTCGCCTCATGAACAAGCTCGTGCAGCTCGTGGATCTCGACCTCGCCGTGGACGAGGCGATGGGGCACGGCCCAATGCCCCGGCCGGCCCCGGCCGTGCGCCCCACGCTCTGCGCGAAGTTCTCCTACGCCGATAAGCGCGCTGCGATTTCGCAGCTCAACCGCATTCGCCACGCCCGCGGCGTGTGTCTGCACGCCTACCACTGCTCAGCCTGCTGCGCTTGGCATATCGCCAAGGATCGTCGCGAATGACTGGAACGCCAAAGCCCGAGCCGCTCGTCATGGCGAAGGAGCTCACCAGCTACTTTGAGCAGCAGGGCGTGCACATCGGTTATGGCTACGCCCGCGCTCTCATCCGGGCCTGCCCGCTGTCTATCCGCGGGAGATTCATCCGGCCATCCGAGGCATGGAGCTGGTGGGTGCTCAACCCGGATTTCGCGCCGTACTCCGAGAAAGATGGGAAATTGGAGACGACTGCCGCGCTCTGTGGAGCGCTGACTACTGGCCGGGTCGAACGCGGCGCCTAGCGCCTCCATTTTCGGCGCACGATGAGCGCCGAGAACGACACCACAGGCACTGGTCTCCGGTCACAGGTCACCGACACCGGGCGGCGCACGCCGCCGGTTTTCGCGGCCCGTTCGTTCCAGGTGTACGAGTTGCCCGGCGGTACCGTGGAGCTCCACCTCACGGCCGATGGCGGCAAGACCATCGCATGGTCGATGTCCGGCCGGATGGCCCGCGCTCTCGGCACTCAGATGCACCGCCAAGGCACGCTCGCCGAGCGTTCGCCGTTGCCGGTCGGCCCTTCTATGCAGCCCTCCAGCAAGCGCGGCGCCGTGCAACTCGCCGCCATCGCAGTGATCGGCGCCGTCCTCCTGGTCGGCGGCCTGTTTTGGAAGACTTCCCGCCTCCAGCTCTTCGAGCGCGGTCCCTCCGCCGCCGAGGTGCAGAAGAAGCTGGGCAAACTCGACGTGAATCAGGCCGCGGTCGACGCTGCCGTCGCCCAAGCGCTCGCGGCCGAGCGCGCCGCCCGCGCCGAGCAGGAGCGCCAGACGCGCACCGGTCAGTCGCTTGTCGCCGCCACCGGCGAGGCCCTCGCCGCCGCCGGTCCCGCCGCCCAGGCCGATCCCGCCGTGCAGTTTGCCGGCAAGGCCAACGCCAAGGCCGGCGAGGCGCTCACCGCCGCAGTCGGTCCGCTCACGCCCGAGCTGCGCCAGTGGGCGGTGGATCTGGTGCGCAATGCCACCAGCGCGAGCGAGTCCGCTCGCGCGCAGGCCGAGCAGGCCCTCCAGCTCTCCGATCGCCAGCTCCGCGACAGCGAGGCGCGTGAGTCGCAGCACCTCCGCGAGGCCGCCGCCGCCGAGGCGAAAGCCGCTCAGCTCGAGCAGATCAACAGCGCCCTGCACACCCAGCTCGAGGAGACGCTCGCGGAAAAGGACCGCGTCGGCGGTCTGCTCGACCGCGTGCTGCATTGGGCGCTGTACTTCGGTATCGCCTACACCTTCGCCATGTGGGTGCTGCCGTTTGTTGCGGCGGTCTTCCCCGCGCTCGCCCCGGTCAATGCCGCGATCCACGCCATCGTCGCCCCGCTCGGCGCCAAGGCCCTGAGCGAGGCCAAGAGTCTCGCGCACGATGCCAGCGCCGCGCTGCACAACGTCCTCACGCGGGTGCAGGCCAAGGCGCCCGCCGTGGCCGCAGAGGCCGAGGCCGCCAAGGCCGAGTGGATCACCGAAGCCGACGGCACCGCCGCCCGCTACCAGGACGCGCTCCGCGCCACCCAGCAGCTCTGAGCCATGCGCAACTGGCACATCAATATCACCCCCGTCTGGCTTGTGCGCGCGATTCTCGCCGCAGGTGCGGCGGTCTGCGCCTGCCTTGGGCGCGGCGACGAGCTCTTCCACCTCGGGGTGATCCTGCTCTTCACCGTCCTGTTCTGATCCCCATGCTCCCACTCGCCGAACTTCCCGCACCCGATAGCGCCGCCGGTATTGGCTGGCTGCTCCTTGGCCTTGCCGCACTCGCCGTCGCGGTGAACTCGATCCTCTCGATTGTCGATCGACTCAAGAAGAAGGAGGCCTCCGGGACCGAGATCGTCGGCCAGCCGCTCGAGGTGCGTCCCTCTCCCGAGTACGTGCGCCGCGAGGAGTTCACCCAGCTCTCCGCTCGAGTGATCCACCTCGAGGCGAAATTCGACGAGGCGGTGCAGACCTTGTCGGAGCATGGCGAGGATCGCGCCCGGCGCCTCCACGCCCGCATCGACATGGTGCTCGCCGCCGTGGGCCAGACCAACAGCGCCGTGGCCCGTGTCGAGGGTCAGCTCGAACGCCTCCCGTGTGACCGCTGCTCCGGTTGATTTTCCCACGATGATTCCCTCCGACATCGTCTTCCAGCAATTGCACCTCGCCGATCCGTACGGCGCCACCGAGGAAGCGCTCCGCGTCACTGTGAGTGGCTCGCTCGCCGGCCGCCCGGTCGGAAACTCGGAACTCTCCGACGCGCTCCGCCGCCTGGAAGCCCGCCGTTTCGCTACGTCCACCCGCAACGACGACAGCGACCTCATCTGGAGCCTCACCACCGAGGGGCGCACCGAGGCCCAACGCCGTTTCCGCTGAGCCATGCGCAAGCTCCGCTCCGATTCCTTTGCCTCCGGCCTGACTGCCGCCCAACGCGATGAGCTCTTCACGGCGCTCGTCGGTGGGCTGGGGTATGATCGCGGCGCGGATTGGGTGAAGGCTCGCGGACGGCCGCGGCCAAGTCCGCAGGCTGTGCAGGCGTGGTTTGCGGGCGCAAGGGCTGCGCGCACCATCGCCGCGGCCCGCGAGGTCGCCCTGGTCACCGAGGCCAATTGCCCGGCGGACTACGATGCGCAGACTCGCCGAGCGCTAGGCCAACAGAAGTTTCTCGCCGTGCTCGCCGGCCTGAGCGCGAAGGATGTCGCCGCGCTGCAGTCGGTCGACATCGCCCAGCAGAAGCTCGATCTCGACCGGCAGAAGCTTGAGCTCGAGGAACGCCGTCTCCGTCTCGACCAGGAGAAGTTCGAACGGCTCGTCCTCGAAAAGCTCTCCGATCTCGCCGCCCTTGGCCAGAAGCCCGGCCTCACGGAGCCCGCCCGCCTGGAGGCGGTGCGCCGCGCCCTGTGGGGCACCGAACTCGCGGAGGCCGCCCGATGAAAACCTCGGCCGATACCCGGAAACCGGAAACGGGCGCAAATTCGCCACGCAAGGCGGGGGGCCGCGGTGTTGACCTGTCCGCGACCTCGGAGGCCACGGCGAAACGCGGCGAACAGCCTTCCTGCACGCCGGGCGCGGAAATCAAGAAGCGCCCGAGCAAGAAAGCGCAGCGCCGCACCGCCTATACCCCGGCGCCTGAGCAGCCGCGCGTGCCGTTCCGACGCTACCAGCTGCCGGCCTTCGCCGATCGCACCACGCCGATCCTGCTGCTCGAATGGTCCCGCCAGATCGGCAAGAGCTACACGCTCGCCGCCTGGGCGGTCGACCGCCTGCTCACCCGGCCCGGCCGCCTGGTCACTGTCCTCTCCAACTCCAAGGACAACGGCGCCGAGTTCGCCCGCAAGTGCTGCGACATCGCCCGCGAGCTGCAGGCCGCCTACGCGCTCGACGATCTCTCGCCCGACGAAACCGGCAAGCCCGCCGCGCAGATCTACGAGGAGATGCGCTTCGAGGTGCGCATCACTGTTGCCGGCAAGGAAGGCCGCATCAAAGTCCTCGCGGCCAACCCACGCACCGCCCGTGGTTTCAGCGGCGACCTCATCCTAGATGAGTTCGCCTTCCATGCGGATGCCGAGGCGATCTGGGATGCCGCCTTCCCGATCCTCTCGTCCAACGACGATTTCCTCTGCCGCATCGCCAGCACGCACAACGGCACCGGCTCGCTCTTCAACCGGATGATCCTCTCCGGGAAATACAAGGTGCTGCGCGTGCGCCGCTCCGACGCCTGGGCCGCCGGCGAGATCAAGATCCGCAGCTCCATCACCGGCCAGCCCATCACGCCCGAGCAGGCCCGCGCCGAAGCGCTCGATCCGGACAGCTACGACGAGAACTTCGAGTGCGTGCCGCGCGGCCAGGCGGGCCGCCTGCTGCCCGCGCACTTGGTCTCCGCTGCGATCCGGCCCGAGGTGGGCGCGATCGGCGAGGGTGGGTGGGACCCGCGTGGTCTTGCCCTCATCGCCACCGCCCGCGGTCGCCTCGCCCTCGGGTGGGATGTGGCCCGCCGCCGCCACTTCTCCGTCTTCTCCGTGTGGGAACAGTTCGGCGCCGAGTATTTCTGCCGGGCGGTCGCCCGCCTGCAGAATGTCGATTTCAACGCGCAGCTCGCCGTGCTCGAGACCGCGATGCGCGCCGCCAGCGGCCGCCTCCAGATCTGCATCGACCAGACCGGCCTCGGCGAGGGCCCGGTCGACTTCGCCCGCGGGCGCTGGCCGGGCCGAGTCCAGGGCATCCACTTCTCCTCGGCGCTCCCTCTTCTGCCCGAGCAGATCGCGCAGGGCGATGGCAACCGCTCCGGCACCGCGGCCGCTCCGCTGGTGCTCGCCGCCAACATGCTCAAGCTCTACCTGGGCGGCCAGCTCCGCCACCCGGCGGATACGCTCCTGCAGGACGACCTCGGCAAGCCGCGCCGCGTGATCGGCGAGAACAACCGCGCCACCATCGCGGCCGACGACGGCCCCGATGGCCACGCCGACCACTTCTGGAGCTTCGCCCTCGCGCTGTGGGCGCTCCGTGCCGACGCGCAGCTCGGCGCCTTCACCCCCGAATCCCTCGCGCAGGTGCGCCTCGGTGGCGCCCGCCGCGGCATGGCCCTCGTCTCGCGTCCGACACTCCGATGAACCGCCTCGCTCTTCGCTCCTCGCTCTCCACCATCCGCGCCGGCTTGCGCCAGCTCCGCGCCGGCCTCGGTCTCGGTGCCAGCACCACCACCGGCACCGTGCGCTCGCCGCTCGGCGATTTCACTCCGATGCTCTGGGGCGGCCGCCGCCTCAGTCCCGACCAGGTGCGCTTCGTCCTCGAGAGCGCCGTGGGCGGCAACCTGCAGAGCCAATGGGACCTGTTCGACCTGATGGAGGACACGTGGCCGCGGCTGGTCAAAAACCTCAACGAGATCCGCCAACCCGCCGCCCGCACCACGTACACGGTGCAACCCTACGCCGCCCGCGGCGAGGTGCCCACCGAGCAGGCCGTGGCCAAGGCCGACCTCGTCACCGCCGCTCTGCGCGGCTGGCTGCCGCGACCGGGCACGCTGGAGCTCTCCTTCGAGGATGCGCTTTACGATGCGCTCGATGCGTACGGCAAGGGCGTCTCCGTGCTCGAGGTCACCTGGCGCGCCGGGCTTGATGGCATGCTCCCGCGCTGCGCGCACCTCGTCTCGCCCCGCCGGTACGGGTGGAACTCTGAAGGCACCGAGCTCGGCCTCACCGGCTCCGAATCTACTCGCTCCTCGCTACCCGCTACTCGCTCCTCCGCCTGGGAGCCTTTCCCGTCCGGCCAATTCCTCGTCGGCGCCTGGCGCAGCCGCTCCGGCGTGCCGGGGCAGACGGCGATTCTCCGCTGCCTCGCCCCGTACTGGGTGGGCATCACGTTCGGCTGGGAGTGGCTGCTCTCGACCGCGCAGATCTTCGGCGTGCCGTTCCGTTGGGCCACCTACGACACCGCGCACCCGGAGCTCGCCACCCAGCTCGCCTCCATGTTGGAGAATCTTGGCTCCGCCGGTTGGGCCGCGTTTCCCGCCGGCACGCAACTGGAGTTCAAGGACGCCGTCCAGCGCGCGAGCGACAATCCCCAGCTCCTGGTGCAGACGCTCGCCGACAAAGCCTGCGATCTGCTCATCCTCGGCCAAGAGCTCTCCGGTGGTGCGCAAGCCGCCGGCCTGGGCGGCGGTGCCGCCGGTCTCCAGAGCGACGTGCGCCGCGAGCGCATCCAGATTGCTGCGCAGTGGTGCGCCGATCTTCTCAACTACCAGCTCGTGCCGGCCGTCGTGCGCTTCAACTTCGGCGACACCGCCGATTTGCCCGTCGTCGTGCCCGACCTCGCCGGCGAGCCCGATCCCAAGGCGCTCGCCGAGCGCGACCAGATCCTCCTCACCGCCGGGCTCAAGCTCCCGGCCCGCTGGACGTACGAGCGCCACGGCATCCCGATGCCGCAGGGCGACGAAGCCACGATTTCCGCCCCGGCCGCGGCGCCCGCGCCCGGTGTTTCCCCTCTCGGTCCCGTGTCGGATCGTGTGTTGTCGGCAGCACCGGGGAGCGCGAGCTCCCCGGTGTCTGCGGCAGTGCGCGCCGCCAGCTCTCTCACGCCACCGCCGGCCGAATACCGCGCCGCCAGTCGCGCCGCCCTGCGCCGCGCGATGGTCGAGGACCTCGGCCCGGTGCGCGACGAGCTGCTCGCCGCTCTCGCCGAGCCCGACGAGGCCGCGCGCCGCGCCGCCCTGGAGTCGCTTCGCCGCCGGCTCCCCGCCGCGCTCCGCGCCGATTCCGCCGCCGCCAAGGCCTTCGAGCAGATCCTCGGCACCGCGCTCGTCTCCGGCGCCGCCGAGTCTCGCGCCCACCTCACCACCCGCTGATTCCATGCGCACCCCGTTCTCTCCTCTGTATTGCTCCACTCCGGTCGAGGCGCTCTACGCCTACGGCTCGCCCATCCCTGTGGCGGTCGACTCCGATCCGCAGAAGCCGCTCGCCCGCGAGCTCGTGTGGGTGCCGGCTGGCGAGCACGAGATCTACGCCCACGGGGCCGACATGCAGCCCGTGCAGGCCCGCGTGTTGTGCGACGAGGCTTCCGCCCGTGGCATCATCGCGCATTTTGACGAGCTCCGCGCCTCGGGCAAACGAGTGTGGCTCGACAAGAACCATGAGGACGCCGAAGCCACCGCCGATGTGCGCGGCTTCGCCTGGGATCCGGCCCGCGGCATCGTCGCCACGGTCGACTGGACGCCTTACGGCGAGCGCCTGCTCCGCGATCGCGTCTTCTGTAGTTTCTCGCCCGCGTTCCTGCGCAACAAGGCCACCGGCCGCCCCGCCATGCTCATGGTGGGCAAGAGTGCCGGCGGTCTCGTGAACGCTCCCGCTTTCGGCGCCGCAATGCCGGCGCTCATCGCCGCCCGGTTGGCCGGCGCCGAACTCCCCGCCACCACCGCGCCCGCCGGATCTGCGGGTGATTCCTCAGCCAGTACTCCCGCCATGAATAAAGAACTCCTCATCAAGCTGCTCGCGGCGCTGGGCGTTGTCCTCGCGCCCGATGCCGATGCGGTCACCACCGATGCCGCCATCACCCAGGCCCTCGCCAAGTCCCAGGATTCCGCCGCCTGTGCCGCGGCCGGCGCCAAACCCAACCCGGAACTCGAAACGCTCCGCGCCCAGCTCGCCACGGTCCGCAAGGATCGCGCGAAGGCCGCCGTCGATTCCGCTGTCGCCCGTGGTGCCTTGCCCGCCAAGGACGAGGCGATCCAGGCGAAGTGGATGGGCCTCATCCAGGCCGACCCGACGCACGAGGCGTTGCTCGCCGCGCTGCCCGGCAACGCCGCCCTCGAGCGCAAAACCCAGCCCGGCGCCGGCATCATCCAGGTGCGCGACGGCGCCGTCGATGTGCTCCGCGCCTTGGCCGCCACCTCGATCGCCGATACCGCGAAGCGCTCCGAGATCTACGGCCGTGACATCGCGCCCCTCTTCGACTCCGGCGCGCAGCTCGGCCCGATCCTCGCGGCGAACTCGCTCGGCACGCTCTCCGGTGAGATCGTGACTCAGCGCTCGCTCTCGTTGCTCAAGTTCAGCTTCCCCTGGCTGAAGAAGATCTCGACGGACTTCACGGCCGACGCGGTCGCGTACAACACGGCGGTGAAGACCCGCCTGCGCACCGTGCCTGCGCTGGCCAACTTCGTGGCCGGCACCGGCTACGCCCGCCAGAATGCGGGAACGACCGACGTGTCGGTCACGATCAACAACCACAAGGGTTGTGAGATCGCCTTCAACGCCAACGAGCTCGCGAACACGGGCCGCGACCTCTTCGGCGAACAGGTCGAAGGCGCCCACTACGCCATCGGCAAGGGCCTCACCGATACGCTGCTCGCGCTCATCACCGTGGCGAACTTCGCCAACGAGTCGGTCGAAGCCACCGCCGATGTCGATGCCGACACCTGCGACACGCTCGACGCCGCGCTCTCCGGCCGTGGCGTGGTCGGCCCGCGCATCGGTCTCTTCTCGAGCGCGGTCTACCGCAAGCTCGGCAAGGATGCCTCGATCGTCGCGCTCGCGACCTACAAGCACGAGGAGATCATCACGCAGGGTCGCCTTCCGATGATCAAGAACATCGACCCGTACGAGGTCTTCACGCTGCCGACTCCGGCGGGCGAAAACCTCACCGGCTTCGCCGGCACGGCCGATGCCCTCGCCCTCGCGACCCGCGTCCCGAATGACTACAGCAAGGTCTTCGGCGATGTGGCCAGCAATGGCGTGGTGCAGATCGTCACCAACCCCGACACCGGCATCTCCGTCATGCTGGTGCGCTACATCGACCACAAGGCCGGCGAGGCCGCCTGGCGCGTGGCGCTCATGTGGGGTGGCGCTGTCGGCAACGCCTCCGCTGGCCAGCGCCTCATCAGCGCCGCCCGCGCCTGAGCCACTCCTCGCACCTGGATCGTCATCGAGCCAGCCGCGCTTGCGCGGCGAACCGGTAACAGCCGCGGACCTACCGGACCGCGGCGAGCTCCGGATCGCACCAGCCTCCGGCTGGCTCTCTTGACCACCCAGCCCGTCTCCTCGCTACCCGCTACTCACTCCTCGCTCCCATGAGTTGGATCTCCCTCACCGAGGCCCACGTCCTCACCAAGCTCTCCGCTCCCGAGCTGGCCGCGCTCAAGACCGCCGCCATCGGCGCCGCGCAGGCCGATCCGCTCCCCGAGGTCGTCGCCCAGGTCGTGCGCGAGGTGCGCGGCTACGTGGCCGGGTGCGACAAGAACACGCTCGGCCCGGCCAGCACGATCCCCGACGAGCTGCAGGGCGCCGCGCTCAACCGTATCCGCTACGAGCTGGCCACCCGCCTGCCCGTGGCCTCGCTCCTCACCGACGCCCGCAAGGAGAGCAACCGCGATGCCCTCACGCTCCTCCAGCGCGCGGCCTCCTGCAATTTCGCGATCGTCCCACCCGAGACCGCCGGAGAGCAGGCGCAAGCCCCGCTCACCGGCCACTGGGGCGGCACCGGAAAATGGAGCCGCGACCAGGTGGGCTCCTCTGACTCTCCGTCCTCCTGATCCGTCCTCTGCCATCCGTCGTCCGTCCTCCGCCATCCGTGCTGTTCGACTCTCCAGTCCCGTTTCGCGAAGCCCTCGAAGCCCGAGCGGTGCGCACGGTGCTGCCCACGGATTTCCGCACCGCGCTCGTCGATACCATCGCGCCAGAGATCCGCGAGCGGGCGATGTTTTCCGCCGGCGTGACCGAGGCGGAGACGCTCCAACAGTTCGACGACCTCATCGGCCAGCTCCTCCGCGGCGAGACCGACCAGGCCACCGCCCGCACCGCCGCCAAGAGCTACCTCGGCTCGCTCGGGACAGAGGTGAACGAGAGCGACCTCACCGATCTCCACAGCGATGCCCGACTCAACCTCATCCTCGAGACCAACGTCGCCCAGGCGCAGAGCTACGGCTCGTGGGCGCAGGGGCAAGACGAGTCGATCCTCGATCAGTGGCCCGCGCAAGAGCTCTTCCGCGCGATCCAGAGCCGCGACCCGCGCGACTGGAAAACGCGATGGACCGCCGCCGGCGGCCAGCTCTTCGCGGGGCGCATGATCGCCCTGAAGAATGATCCGATCTGGATTGCGATCTCACGCTTCGGCACCCCGTATCCTCCCTTCGACTTCGGAAGCGGGATGGACGTGCGCGACGTGACCCGCGAGGAGGCCATGCGGCTCGGCCTCATCGATCGCGACACCCGCATCCCGCCGCAGACGCGCGGCTTCTCCGCCGATCTCGCCGCCACGCCCGAGGTGCGCGCCAGCGGCCTTATGAAGGCGCTCGAAAACCAGTTCGCCGGCCGCGCCGCCTTCGATGCCGATGGCGTCTTCCGCCTGGTCGATGCGCTGCGCAGCTCGGCTTCCTTTGATCCCAGCCAGTCGCGGGCCGAAGACGGCCGCTGGACCGATGGCGGTGGCAATCCCATCGGCTCCCGCCCGCGCGATTTTCTCGGCAAGCGCCCCGCCGAGGGCGATTTGCACCTGCCCGACGATGACAACATCGCCCGCGGCCGCCGCGCGATCGACCACCTCCTCAACCGCCAGAGCGGCAGCGTGCCCGGCGCGATGCATGTGCGCGACTTGGGCGAGATCGAGTTCGCCTGGGGCAACACGGGGAGAAAGACCGCGACTGCCGGCGGCCTCACGCACTCCGGCGGCGGTGGCATCGCCCACATCGACTCCAAGCATCCGGCGGATCTGCGCGAGCTCCCCGAGGCGATCGTGAAGGGGGAGAAGCATCCGCCCCAGTTCGATTCCGGTCAGCAGCGCTGGAAGCGGAAGATCACCTACAAGGGCCGGACGGTGGCGCTCTCCAGCCGCAGCGCCGAATCCAAGAACCATTGGCTCGTCACCGGCTTCTCCGAATGAGCTCCGTAAAACAAGCAGGCCGCCCGGCGGTTGCCGAGCGGCCCTACAAGAAAGGTGCTACCGGGGGCGCCACGCCCCAGCGCTACGCTGCAGGGCGGGGGAATGGCGCCGCTGGCTGCAGGTTGCCTTCAGGAATCGCACCATCGCCCGCCGCTGCGTGCCTGTCAACCGCGCGCCGCCCTCTCGCCTCCAGCCTCTAGCCTCTCGCCTCCCACCCATGTTCGGCCTCCGCATCCAGATCTCGCAGGACACCGCCAGCCCCGCACTCGCCGCCGCCACCCGCGGCCTCGCGCCGGCCTCGCTGGGTCCGGTGATCGGCCGCGCTGGGCGCAACGCGGTGCGCGAGCACCTCTTTTCCCGCGATAGCCAGGGCAACGCACTCGGCGGCCGCCGCACGCACTTCTTCGGCCAGGCCGCGCGCGCCACCAACTTCACGATGCAGGGTGATACGGTTGTCGTCTCCATCGATCACATCGGCATCGCGCAGCGCTTCTTCGGCGGCGTGATCCGCCCGAAGACGGCCAAGTACCTCACCATCCCGGTGCATCCGGCTGCGTACGGCAAACGCGCCCGTGAGTTCTCCGACCTCGAGATGATCTTCGGCCCCGGCGGCCAGCCGGTCGGCCTCGCCCGCAAGGCAAAGGGCAAGCGCACCTTTGGCGAGGTGTACTACCTGCTCGTGCGCCAAGCCACGCAGCAGCCCGATCCCTCCGTGCTGCCCACCGATCCCCAGCTCGAGGCCGCCGTCCTCCCCGAAGTCGAGAGCCACCTCCAGCGTCTCGTCGACCGCGACGGCTCCTCCTGATCGCGCCCTCCGCCCAATCGCAAATCGGCAATCCAAAATCGCAAATCCATGGACCGTCTCTCTCTCGACCAGCTCGATTTCCACGGCCGCCTACAGGCCGACCCCTTCTTCGCGGATGTCGCCATTCTCCTCGAGGAGAAAGGCGTCACCGAGGCCGATATCGCGCAGGCGCTCGCCGGGCTTAATTCCTCCTCCTCCGGCAAGATCGGTGCGGGCGTGATCGTGCTCGCCCCCGAGCTCTCCGCCGAGACCCCGAATCTGCCAGGCCCCTGCTACGACATCGCGATGACGGTGCAGGTCATCGAGCAGCCGCTCGTGAACCGCGCCGAGGGCGGCAGCGGCATCACCGCCGCCCAACTCGCCGAGCGCGTGCGCCAGCTCTTCCACCACTTTTTCACCGGAGACGGCTCGGTCTACAACTTCACGAAGATGCAGCCACTCCCCCAGGCCGCCGGCCAAGTGTCCTACGGCGTGCGCTTCGAGCGCGGCAGCGGCGATGCCCGAGTCGACGAGGTCGTGCGCCCGGAAATCGTCACCACGGGCGACGGTCCGGTGATCGCTACCATCACCTGCGCTACGCCCGGCGCCGCGATCTACTATACGCTCGACGGCAGCTACCCGCGCGCTGGTAGCGAGCATGCCACGCTCTACGCCGGCCCGGTGTCGATCGAGGAAGCCTGCACGCTGCGCGCCGCCGCCGAGCTCGCCGGCCTGCTCCCCAGCTCCCTCGCCATCGCCGAGATCTCCATCGCCTGAGCCCACCAGGCTCCCTCCTCCGCCCATTCCGCAATCCGCATTCCTCAATCCGCAATTCCCCCTCCTCCCATGCCTACCAATGTCGCCCTCATCGTCGGTGGTCCCTGCAAGGTCACCCACAAGTTCGCCACCTTCCGCGCCAAGGCGGGAGTCAAGCTCGAGTTCGCCATCGAATCCTTCGACGTGCCGACCGACCTCTACGGTCTGGTGGACAAGCGCGTGAAGGACCAGCCCGTGAAGGTCTCGTTCATCCCCGAGGGCCGTTGGGAGGATTTGCCCGTCCTCTATCCCTACGCCTCGGCCGAGCTCGGCTCGCTCATCACGCCCGTGCACCTCTGCGGCGCGATCGACACCGCCGCCAACACCATCGCCGTGGCCGACACCGCGCTCCTCGCCGGCGCGCCCGTGAGTTTTGGCGCCGAGACCGCCATGCCTGGCGGGATCACCGCGATCACGCCGCACTACCTCTCGGCCAACGCCGCCGGCCTGCGCACCGTCCACGCCACCCAGGCTGCCGCGCTCGCCGGCACTGGCGCGATCGACATCACCTCGGCCGGCACCGGCGACATCTCCTTCGTGGAGCAGTGGCCCCTCGTCATCCACGGCCGCGACGGCAAGCGCATCACCCTGCACAATGCGGCCATCACGAAGATGCCCGCGCTCCGGCTCCAAAGCACGGAGACGCTCTACGGCGACATGGAGTTCGAGTGTTTCCCGAAGAACGGCGTCTCTTGGGAGACCGACAACTCGATCTACACGATCGATTCCGCTCCCTTCTCCGACACCACGTTCGATCGCACCAAGATCCTCACGCAGGACTACACGCTCACCTGGGGCGCGGCGCCCTGGGCCGGCCTCACCACGAAGTCGGGCATCGCGATCGACTTCGGCCTCGGCCTCGAGGCGGTTGAGGACGACGCCAGCGGCATCATCACTCGGCGCATCACCAGCCTCACCGCCACCGCCAAGGCCGAGCCCACCGGGCGCAGCCTCGCGCAGCTCGCCGCCGCCCTCAAAGTGCAGGGCACCGGCGCCACGCGTGGGCGCTCGCTCACGGGCGACAACCTCGATCTGGCGGGCAACGGCGTGTTCATCCGGCTCTACACCGCCGCGCTCCTGGGCGGCCTCGCCAACTGGGAGACCAAGAGCAACCGCGTGGGCGAGCTCACCTGGCAGGCCACCCGCCAGGGCGGCACCGCCACGCCGCTCTTCCTCCTCGATACCGAGGCCCCCGAGTAACCGTGCCTTCCGTGGAGCTGCTCGCGAGAGCAGCTCTCCGTCCTCTGTCGCCTGCCCTCCGCCCTCCGGCCTCCTCGCTACTCACTCCTCGCTCCTCGCTCCTCCCCGCCCATGGATATCACCTACGCCAGCATCCAGCTCGCCGATGGTACGGCCGCCAAGCCGTCCGCCGGCTGGGCGCTGCCCGTGCAGCAGCTCGTGGGCGCCGTGCAGGGTTGGCAGGCTCCGGCGAACACGCCCACGGCCCGAGGTAATCGCAGCCGCCAGATCTCCGGCTCGGTCGAGCGTACCTTCCCCACGGTGCTCGCCGCGCTCAAGTTCTGGGCGGGCCACGAGGCGGAGTTGCCCAATGAGGGGGCGCTGGTCTTCGGCGCCGGCGGCGTCACGGCCGCCACCTTTGCCGCGGTGCTGCAGTCCGTCGCCGCGCAGCCGCCGAAGGGCGTATCGGTCCGCATCGACTACGTCTTCGCTCTCAAGGGCCCGGCTGCAATCGCGAGCTGAGATCCGTCGTCTGCCCTCCGCGATCCGCCTCCGCCAAATCGCAAATCGGCAATCCGAAATCGAAAATCCGAAATGCCCGCCCTCAAAGTCGAAATCCTCACCTCGGTCGATTCCTCCGGCCTGCAGTCCGCTGCCGCCGGCCTGAAGGAGGTCCGCGACTCCGTCACGACCTTGGCCGAGGCGATGCAGCCGCTGGCCGATCGTGCCGCGGCCGCCGGCGAGGCTCTCGGCACTACGGCCGAGCAGGCGGCGCCCGTGGGCAAAGCCCTGGGCGAGGTCGGCGACAAAGCCACCGAGGCCGGAGACAAACTCCGCAAGGCCGGCGACGATGCCGCCTGGACCGCCGCGCAGATCCAGCCCGCCGTCGCGAAATTCGACGCCGATCCGCTCGTCGCCTTCGCGCAGCAAGCCCGCGTCGCCGGAGACGCGATCGACGACGATGCGCAGGGCCTCATCGCCTTCGCCAAAGGCGCCGAGGGTGCCGCCGCCTCGGTGAAGCCGTTGGCTGCGGCGACCAAAGACCAGGCTGCCGCCTCCACCGCGGCCGGCGTCTCCAGCGAAAAGATGGGCCAAATCTTCGGCGGCCTCGCCCGCGCCTCGCAGGGCGGCAGGGAAGGCCTGCTCGGCCTCGCCATGGCGGCCCGCGCCTTCTGGGCGGCCCTCAGCGGCGGCACCGTCGCCGTGATCGCCGCGATAGTCGCCGCTCTCGCCGGCCTCGCCGTCGGCTTCGCCTCCACCGGCAAATCCGCCGAGGAGGCAAAACAGAAGGTCGAAGAGCTCAACAAAGCCAATCTTGAGGCGTTCAAGCTCCAGTTGGAAAGCATCACGACTGCCGCGAAAGATGGCACCAACGCGTTGATCGAGGAGGCCGCGCAGGCGGATCGTTTTGCCGACGCCAAGCTCGCCCGCGACAAAGTCGCGCTCGACGTAGAGGCGAAGGCTACGGGGATGTCTGCGGAGGAAAAAGCGCAGCGGTTGCTCAAGCTTGAGCGCGACCGCGAGGACCAGCGCATCAACCAGACAAAGGCGACCAAAGAGCGGATCGCTGGGATCGAGGAGGATGCCTCCAATGAGTTTGCTCAGAAGCAGATCGACGCCGACACCAAGCTGAACATAGCGCTGGCTGCAAAACCGGAGGCCGAACGATTGGCCAAACGGGAACGCGAGCTCACCATGCGGACTGGCACCTTTGATCCAGAAATCGAACGTGCTGCCGCGGAAGAGCTGCAAAATACTCGCACACGCCTTGCCGCCCTGAAGAAGACACTACCGGTTTCAGAAGCATCGATTCCTGGGCTCAGAGAACAGAAAGCGAAGGCCGACGAAGCCGCTACCGCGCAGGCTGAGAAGGCGAAAAAGGCCCGCGCCGATGCCACCAATTACGAGGCCGAACAAGCCGCTCTGGCTCCGGTCACGCAAGATCGTCGCCGTCTCGAAAACAAGGCGCGCATCGACCTCACCCCGGCTGAAAAGGAGAAGATCGAGAAGGCCAAAGCGAAGGCGCGGGCCGAGATGGAGTTCAAGATGCGCGCGCTCGGGCCCGCCGCAGTCGCCAACCGCATCGCCGGGGGTGACAAGTCCATCGACCTCGATGCGGCCCGGAAACTGTTTCCCGATTACAAGTTCGTCGCGCCAGCTGCGGGTACTCCCACTGCCCAACCCGCGCCCTCCAGCCAAGGCACCGGCGTCTACCGCCCCGGCGAGGCGTTGCCCCGCACCACCGCCGGCGTCGATCGATTTGGTGAAGCGCTGCCAGGCCCCACGCTCGGCGCCGGCAACCAAATGACCCGCGGCCCGCTCAAGCCCGGAAGCGACAACAAGCAATTCGAGCAGTCGGCCGACAAGATCAACGAGAGCATGACCAAGGCGGCCGAGCAGAAGGCGCCCGATCTCACTCCCGCCGCCGATGCCTCGGAAAAGATCGCCGAGGCTCAGAAGACCCAGGCTGGCGCGATCGACGACTACACCCAGCGCCACGCCGCCGCCGCCGAGTCCTTCGCCGGCTTCGCCGCCAGCGCCGTCGCCACGATTCAATTCCAGTCCGAAAAAATCAACGCCCTCAGCGCGCGCGTCTCCACCCTCGCCAGCCAAGTCTCCGCCATGCGCAGCCAGCGCACCTCCTGAGCTCCGCCCTCCGGTCTGTCCTCTGTCGTCTGTCCTCCGCCGTCCGCCCAATCGTAAATCGGCAATCCGAAATCAAAATCTCGTGTGGTCCCTCGAGCATATCCCCGCCGCCGCCCCCGAGAGCGCCGTCACCCGGCCTCTCGCCGAGTGGGGCATCTCCTCGGCGCAGCTGCAATTCGTCAACTGGGGCATCGACACGCTCTCGCTCACGATCGGCGGCGCCACGGCCGCCACCGCTGCACCGCTCTTCGGCTACCTCGACCAGCTCGTGGTCCGCCGCGATGGCGTGATCGTCTTCCGTGGCTGGATCACCGGTCACCCCGTGCAGGCCGAGGCTGAGGCCGAGTCCCTCACCTATACCGCGGCCGGCGCCGGCTGGTGGCTCCAGTTCTACCGGTTCGCGTGGCAAATGTCCCCGGAGGAGGAAACCGTCGCCGATGCCGCCAACCGCGTCGCCTGGCTCTGGGCTCTGTTTGCCGTGCAGGCCGCCACGGCGGCCGGCGCGCCGATCACCTCTGACACGACCTCTTTTGCGGCCCTCGCCGCTCCCGTGCCTGATCTGCGCGGCTCCTCCAATTGCGCCGAGGTCCTCGCCCGCGCCGCCCGCCTGCACCCACTCTCCGCCGGTTGGTGGGACTACTCCGGCGCCACGCCGCTCGCGCGTTCCTCGCTTCGGGCAGGACTCACCACACAGTCGATCGATCTTGGCGCATTCGGCTCCGCGCTCCAACTCACTCCACGGCCAGACCTGCAGCTGAAGTCGGTGCGCATCGACTACAGTTATCCAAATCCAACCGCTGGGTTGCCCGATATCGTGGATGCCGAACTCGCCGGCGACGGCGGCGGCCCCTCCGGTCCCAACCGCCTTGCGATCGCGATCGCGGTCGACTCCCTGCAGGCCTCCGCCGATGCCCGCTCCTTCGGCATTGCGGGAATCCTGTGGAATGCGCTGAAAGACCTCGTCTGGGAAGGCACGGTCACCCTCACCGAGACCGATAGCCAGCTGCCGCTCCTGCGCCCCGGCTACGCCCTGCGCATCGAGGGCGGCCGCGCAGAGTGGGAGACCATGGCCCCGGTCATCCAGTCGGTCACCTACACGCTCACCCCCGAGCAGCCCGACGTGATGGCGATCGCGCTCGGCGCCCCCGAGCACCTCGGCCCCCAGGACATTCTTGAGTTCGCCCGCGCCGGTTACCAGTCCGGCGCCGGCGGCGCCGGCAACCCCAGCCCTTATCCACCTCCCACGCCGCCACCCGAAGATCTCGGCGGCGGGGTGCCCGGGACCTATAATGAGCTGAATGACAATACGCCGACCGGCTCGCCGGGCGGCACGGTGGCAGTGCAATCCCGCGGCGCAGCCTGGGTAAAATGCGGTTTCATGGCCTTTGACGGATCTGCACCGACCCGCAGATGGCTCACGAAGTCCTTGGACGGCGCGTTCGCGATCTCGACCAATGGTGCTTACTGCACGTGCGATGGGGTGGTGCTCCACGCCGGCGGCGAGTCCCACTCCTGGGCGGGTGCCAACACTTATGATCCCGCCGGCTGTACACTCACCATCGGGGCTAGCTACGCGTACTCATGGTGTGGAGGCACCGGGATGCAGGCGGTCAACGGGCTTGGCGATTGGCCAGCGGGGGCGTTCGACACCACGGTTACAGCGACCAGCCGCTCCGTGGTGGGAACGGGGGTATGCTATCGGAAGTCGCTCTGCTCCCTCCTGTGCGATGGTCCGGCCGCCGCGAGTGGGTCGGCGTCGGAAACCCTTGCGGCCGAGGACACGGAGGAAGCCGCATATGCCCGAGCCATTGCAGCTGCTCCGGACTGGGCGAATGGCGGATCTGCGATCCAGACGGTTCCTGTGTCCGTGGCCACCGGTGTTCGTCGTTCGTTGCGGTACCGCACCGAGCACACCGCGGACGGGGTGCAGATCCCAACACTCACTGGTCTCCGCCCCTGGAGCCGCTATCGCCTCGCTGTCGTGCTCACTCATCGCCCGGTCGACGAGACCGGCGCGTCCGCGGGTGCTGCGACATCTGAGACCATCTACAGCGCCGCTTGGATAGCGGATCTTAATGGCGAGGGCGGGATCGACTGGCAGTCGATCGATCCGACTCCGGGAATCCAGACGACGATCACCGCTGCCACCGTGGAGGCGTTCTGATGGGCTGGCCAATTGCAGTCACTTCACCGTCGCTCAATGTACCGCTCACCCCGGAGCAACTCGCTGCCGGTCGCGCGCTCCCGCCGGGAGAGATTGTCCGAGATATCACCAGAGCCGAGATCGCGAGCCGCGTCGCAGCCTGTCGCGCTTGCCCACATGCCCAGACGGGCGCAGCCACCTGCGCCGCGTGCGACCTGCGGTGCATGCATCCGGATACTGGCGGTCGGGCGATCCTCATCGCCGTGGCCGCCTCAGTGTGCCCCGCCGCCAATTGGCCGATCCTATTATGAACATTTTGCGCGCAGTCACTGTCGTCGGTTCCCTCTACGCTCTCATGCGCAACCGCCTCGGCTTGGCGGTCGGAACGCCGCTGCTCGAGCAGGAGATCTCCGTCACTGCCGCGCCTGATCGGCGGATGGTCGTGAGCACACATGAGCCGGTGGCGGGCTTTGCGCAGTACCACGGCGAGGTGGCCGATGCTGCGGCGCTGATCGCCCTGCACACTTTTGGCGGCACGACGTTGGTGACCCATCCGCGATGCGTGCAGCCCGGCGACACCGCTCGCCGCGCCGATCGCCCCGGTTATCTCCAGCTCTGCATCGCCGGCCACGGCACTGCCGCTGCCGACTGGGCCGAGCTACCGCTCTCGTCCGTAATTGCTGCGCTGGTCACCGACATGGCCGAGGCGCTCTCCGCCAAGCAAGACGCCTCCGCCACGCTCACCGCTCTCGCTGCGCTCACCACGACGGAGACAGGGCGCGGTCTCCTCACCGTCGCCAATCTCGGCGCCCTCCGCACGCTCCTATCCCTCGGCATCGCGGAGATCTCCGGGCTCACTGGCGCGCTCAACGGCAAGTGGGGCACTCCCGCCAACGCCGCCGTCCTCGCCGAGCTTGCCGACGCCTCGGGCGTCCTCACCTACAAGGGAGCAGGGCTGGGCGGCGCCGGAATCACTGTAGCGGCGGATGGCCCGCCTGTCGCCGCGTATACCTACGCCTCGCCCGGCGACGCCCACGGGTACATCTATGCCATCGCGACGCTATTCGGGGGTCGCGCATGGCAGGCGCCGGGCGTGTCGGCCTTCGCCGCCACGGGCGAGGTCGGTTGCCTCCGTTCATCTGAGTACATCGGATCGGCGTTGCTCTCCGTCGATCGATCGGCCGGCGTCAATGTCCACACCCAGAGCGCCGCCGGTTCCTGGCAGGCGTGGGATCTCGGCGCCGGCAATGAGTTTCGGCCGACCGGATACACCGTCCGCAATCGCGGTCTTTGGGGCGGTATTGCGATCCGGAACTGGAAGTTACAAGGGACAAATAACATCGCCTCATGGACTGTCGGGGCGGTGGATGCTGCGACTTGGACCGACATCGACACCCGCACCGGCGACACGACGATGGCCAACAATGCCGACGCGTGGGCGTACTACGCGTGCGCCCAGCCCGCCGTTGGCTACCGCTACCTCCGCATCGTGCTCACCGGCACCGACGCGGATGGAAGCTACTATCTCGCAGTGGGAGAGGTTGAGTTTTACGGCGCCGCCGGCGCCGTCCCGCAGTTGCCCGATTGGGCCGATGTCTGGCTGACCGATGGCGCCGATCACTACTGGCCCGCGGTGACGGCGGGGTGATTCCGCGGTGGTCCCGCGGAGGTGTCGCGGATGCACCGCGCGCGTTACGCGGTTACCCTTTTCGGATATTACTACGTACCCTTTTCCCGACTTTCTGCGGGTTACAGGGCGCTTCTACCCGGCGTGCCATCCGAAGCCCCTCGGGGCGAAGGATGGCGGAGAGGGGGGGATTCGAACCCCCGGTACGGTTACCCGTACACATGATTTCCAATCATGCACATTCGACCACTCTGTCACCTCTCCGTGGTCCGTGTCATGGACTCCGGTTGCCCGGAACCAAAAACGCGAGGGGCCAAGGAGAGCGACGCCGCCGCGCCGGTCAACACCGGAAACTGACCTCCGAAAGGATTGCGCGCCCAACGTTATTCGCCCGCGCCGCTCTCGTCCGACCGCGCGGCCTTCGCCGGCGGGGCCTCAATCGGCTCCTGCACCGCACCGCCCGGCACCGGAAATTCCGCCCACACCAGCCGTTTGCCGCCCATGCGCAGCGGATGCGCCAGCAACTGCGCCCGCAACTCAGGGGGCAGCTCGAACCAGCCGTCGACCATGAACACGATCAGGCCGTTGCGCTCACGGGCCAGCAATGCCGCCACCTCCGCCGGCTCGTGCATCTCGCGACCGGGCCGCTCGACATAGTACGGCACGATCGCCAGCTGCCGCCCGTAGACGTGGATCGGCTGCCCGGGGGCCAGCCGGCGCTGCGCCTCGGGGACCAGCCCGAGCGGCGCCTTCACCGGGTTGAGCGCCGGCAACACCACCGCCCCCACGATCACCAACAAGACAAAGACCGTGGCCGCGAACCCGCCGAACCAGCGGTCCGACAGCCGCTCCCGCCGAAACGCCCGCACCAGCCACAGCCCCGCGCCGGCCAGCGGCACGCCGAGGGCCAGCAACCGCCACGGCAGCGCCGCGAGGTCCATGCCCGCGGTCGCCTTCGCGAGCTTCAACCCGAGTTTGCCGTCGGCCGGAATCACCTGGAGCGCCACCGCGGCAACGCACCCGACCACCCCGACCAGCAGGAGAAAACCCGTCGCGAACCCGGCGGTCATGCCGCTCCAGCGCCGCGCCAGCCGGGCGAACCGCGGCCACGCCGCCGCGATCAGCAGCGCCGCCGCCGGATAGAGCGCGAGGATGTACATCTGCCGTTTCCCCGAGAACAGGGAGAACATCACGAAGATGAACAGGAACCAGCCCAGCAGCCGGCGCCGCAGCGCGCCCGCGCCGAGCGCCACGTACGCCGCCGGCAGGAACAGCGTCCACGGCATGAACTCGCCCGGGAAATGCGCGAGGTAGTAATGGAGCGGATTCGCGTGGTCCTGCGCCTTCGTCACGCGCCCGATGAACTTCACGCCGAACATCGCCTGGAAATACTCGTCCGGGCCGTGGCCGATCCAGCGCGCCGCCGCCAGCCACGCGCCGATCGGCGCCAGCGCGAGCGGGATGCCCCACACCCAGTGCCAGCGCCGCAGCTTCGCGCCCTCGCCGGCCGCGAGCGTCGCCGCGAGGTAGCTGCCAAGCACCACCGGGATCGCCACCGGTCCTTTCGCGAACACCCCGAGCCCGAGCAGCCCGTACGCCACGGGCAGGCGCCACCGGCGTCCGTCGTCGTTGAACGCGAAGAAATGATACAGAGCGGCCAGACAGAACCCGAGCAACAGCGCGTCGATCCGCCCCCAGCCGCCCTCCCACCACACGAGATAGGAGGTCATCGTGATCACCACCGCGCGCCACGCCGTGGCCGCGTCGCCGGTCCAGCGCTGCGCCCGCCGTGCCACGGCCCAGAGCGCGAGGATCATGCCGAACAGGCTCGGGAGACGCGCCGAGATGCTGTTGATCTCGCCGCCGGTCACGACCGACGCCGCGTTGATCAGCCAGAACAGAAACGGCGGCTTGTCGGGATAGAGCCCGCCGTTGACGTGCATCACCAGCCACTCGCCGCTCTCGCGCATCTCGCGCGCGATGTAGGCGTACCGCGCCTCGTCCGGCGCCCACAACCCGCGCTGCCAGTACTGGCCCAGCCAGAGCAGAACCGGGAGGAGGATCAGCGCCCACACGGGCGGCCGGCGGCGAAACAGTTCCATGATGCCCCGACGCTGCCCGCACCTCGCCCGTCGACGCAAGCCCGGGGCGATGTGGCGCCGCTCACCAAGAGCGGCGAAGCGAAGCCCACCAGTTCGAAATCGGCCCGCCGCACACGGCCGCCGGTTTCCCAATCTTGCCCCCTTCCCCTCTCCCGCTCCTACTCCTGCGCCATCGACCACCAGTTCCAGTCCAACGACCAGCCAGCGCCGGGCGGATGCGTCTCCCTTTCGTCGCTCATTCCGAACTGCGCCTACGTCGGTGAGATCGCCGCGCCGTTCGCCACGCCGGAGTTCGCCCGCTGGCTGGTCGGACTGCCGTCCACCTTCGCCGCGCGCGACGCCGATCTGGTCTATCGGCTCCGCAACAAGATCTACCGCATCGCCGATCCCGCCGCGCCCGCCGGCCCGAGCTTCTGCCTAAAATCCTTCAAGGCCCCGCCGCTCCTGCGCTCGCTCGCCTACCGCCGCATCGGCAGCAAGGCCGCCCGCTCCCACCGCTTCGCGCTCCACCTGCGTGCCCACGGCGCCGGCACGACCGATCCCGTCGCCTACTTCGAGCGCTGGTCCGGCCCGCGCCTCGTCGACAGCTACCTCGTCACCCGTTTCCTCGAGGGCAGCACCGACCTCTACTC
>JAEXPL010000230.1 GCA_023446865.1 Verrucomicrobiota bacterium
GACCATCGCGGCCGACTTCAACCTGCGGCACGACGGCATCAAGCGCTACGTCAAGGACGTGCCGCCCGACAAGTCCACCGGCTCGATCATCATCGAGTTCGAGAAGTGCATCAAATGCGGCCGCTGCATCCAGGTGTGTCAGGAGATGCAGGACGTGTGGGCGCTCTCCTTCCTCGAACGCGGCATCAACACCCGCATGGCCCCCGCCGGCGACATCGCGCTCGCCGAGTCGCCCTGCGTGAAGTGCGGCCAGTGCTCCGCGCACTGCCCCACCGGCGCGCTGGTCGAGAACGACGAGACCGCCGCCGTCTGGGAGGCGCTCCATGACAAGGGCAATGTCTGTGTCGTGCAGATCGCGCCGTCGGTGCGCGTGACCATCGGCGAGGCGTTCGGCCTGCCGCCGGGCACCAACCTCACGAAGAAACTCTACACCGCGCTGCGCCGCCTCGGCTTCCATGCCGTGTTCGACACCAACTTCTCGGCCGACGTCACTATCGTCGAGGAGGCGAGCGAGTTCATCCAGCGCTTCGTCCACAAACGCGGGCCGCTGCCGCTCATCACCTCGTGCTGCCCGGCGTGGACCGACTTCATGGAGAAGAACCACTGGGACTTCATCGACAACTTCTCCACCGCCAAGTCGCCGCAGCAGATGCTCGGCGTGCTCGCCAAGACCTACTACCCGCAGAAGGCCGGCCTCGATCCCGCGAAGCTCTTCATGGTCTCGGTCATGCCCTGCACGGCCAAGAAGTACGAGCTCTCGCGCACCGAGGAGATGTACGCCTCCGGTCACAAGGACGTAGACATCTGCCTCACCACCCGCGAGCTCGCCCGCATGCTCAAGCAGTCGGGCATCGATTTCCTCAACCTCGACGACGGCGCGCCCGACTCCATCCTCGGCGACTACTCCGGCGCGGGCACGATTTTCGGTGCCACCGGCGGCGTGATGGAGGCCGCGCTTCGCACCGCCTACCACTATGCCACCGGCCAGAAGCTCGGGAAGGTCGACTTCGAGGCCGTGCGCGGGCTCGAAGGCGTGAAGACCGCCGAGATCGACGTGGCCGGCACCAAGGTGCGCGTCGCCGTGGCCCATGGTCTCAGCCATGTATCCGCGGTCTTGGAGCAGGTGCGCCAGGCCCGCAACGCGGGCAAGGAGACGCCGTTCCACTTCATCGAGGTGATGGCCTGCCCCGGCGGTTGCATCGGCGGCGGCGGCCAGCCCTACGGGGTCGACAACGAACGCCGCCGCCTGCGCGCGGCCGGCCTCTATCAGGACGACCGCGACTGCGCCGTGCGCTGCTCGCACGACAACCCCGAGGTCATCCACCTCTACCAGGAATTCCTCGGCAAGCCCAACGGCACGAAGGCGCACGAGCTTCTCCACACCCGCTACACCGCCCGCCCGCTCTACAAGCGGTAGGGTTTTCGTGGCGCCGCTCGCGAGAGCGGCGCTCCGCTGTAGGCCACCGCGTCGAGGTGGCCTGTCGGGAAACGTCAGATCGCCGACCTGGCCCACAGGAACGGCACCTCGAACGCCCGCGACTTGCCCTCCGTCACCAACACCGGGATAACACCACCGTGCCGCCCCGCCGCGCCCGCATTCGCCGGTCCCCCCTGCTTGCGCTTTCTGCCGGCTGCGTGTGTCTGCCGTTGGCGAACAGCGCGGAGCCGGGTGCTCCTGCTGACGACGGGCATTTTGAGTTCTTCGATCTGCCGCCCTTCGTCGTCGAGGGTGTGCGTGAGCGGCCTGAAATGGTTCCACTTTCCGGTGATGCGACCCGCCCCAGCACCACGGCTTCGCTTACCGGTGCCTTGGCGGCGACGCCCGGCCTGATCGTGCAGGAGAGCGGTGATGGCTTCTATCCCCCGCGGATCACCGTGCGCGGCTCCGGGTTGCAGAGCGCACCGGTCAGCCGCGGCTTGCTCCTGCGCCTCGACTCGCTGCCGCTCAACGCGGCCGACGGCTCCTTCAACCTCGCGCTGCTGGAGCCGGGGTTCTTCTGCGCATCCACGTTCCAGCCGGGCGCGGCCGACTCCTCCGTCGCGGGGCAGGCGCTCGGCGGCGCGCTCGACCTATCCTGGTGGCGGCGTCCGCGGGAGACTCACGGCGATGCGATGGTGACGATTGGTCGCGACGGTTTTGTTCGGGCCGTTGCGCGCGAAGCGAACGGGCAGGCCTACGGCACCCGTTCGACGTTTGGCCATCCGTCTTGGGCCGGCGCGGTTGCGTTTACCCGCAGCGATGGCTGGCGACCAAACGGCGAACAGGAACGTCTCGTCGCCACCGGCCGCGCCGAGTGGTCGACGCTCGGTGGTTTCACTCACGGGCTGAGCCTCTACGCCGTGCGTGCGGACCTCCGCATCCCCGGACCGCTCACCCTCGCGGCGGCCGAGTCGGCCCGCGATACGATATCTGCCGCCGCCGCGGTCGACCTGCCGCGCCGCACCACCGACTACGCCCGCCTTGTTTATCGGGCGGCATGGAAGGATGAATTCGAGGCCGCGCTCGGCGTGCAGACAACCGACGACGACTTCCGGCAGCTTCGTGCCAACGGCATCGCCGTCACCCGCGGCGCCGATGTGCTCGGGCGCGTCTCCGGGCGCTGGCATGCCGGCCGGATGCTGACGTTCGAGGTGGGCGCCAGCGGCAGCTACGGGGCGCGCACGCAAGAGCGCCACGCGAACCTCGCGGGAGCGCGGGGCGCATCGTTTGCGGACCTGCAATTGCAGGCGGGCACCGGCACCGGCTGGCTCGATGCAATGTGGAAGCCGGTCGCGACCGTCACGCTCAAGGGCGGCGTCTCGGCTGTCGCGGCGCGGCGCGCCACCTCTGGCACGGAAGCAGCCGCGGGCGCGATGAGCGCCACTGCGCTCGCGCCACACCTCGAGTTCGCCGCATCGCCCTCGGCGCGCCGGCTGGTCGAGGGCTTTGTGCGCGCTGAGCGCGGCTTCGAGGCACCGACCTTCGATGACGTCCTTGCCGTGCGCGGCACCGCGCCGAACCTCGCACTTGGGTGGACGCCGCTGCGGATCCAACAGGCGGACACGGTCGCGGTCGGCCTGCGCGGCCGCTTCGGGCAACCCAACGCCACTTCCGACCGGCTCAGCTTCGAGGTCACCGCCTACACGTCCCAGTGGCACCACGAGCTGCTCCGTCTCGCCGACGCGAACGGGTCGCCGCGCGGCACCGTCAACGCTGGACCGACGCGCCACCGGGGCGTGGAGAGCCAGCTGCGCTGGCGGCTGCTCGCCGGGGAGCGGACGCTCGACTTGGCGCTCGTGCACACGTGGAGCGAGGCGCGCTTCGCGCACGATCCGGTCTACGGCACCGGCCGCCTCGCCGGCCTGCCGCCGCAGGTCGGCTCGGTGCAGCTGAGCTACGCGCAGGAGAAAGGTTGCTTCGCCACGCTTGGGACGAGTTGGGTTTCCGGCACGACCTACGCCGACCACGCCAACCAGCTCGGCTTCGCCGGCCACACCCTCGCCAACGCCCAGCTCGGATGGAAGGCGCGGCGCTGGACGGCGTCGCTCGCGGTCGCCAACCTCTTCGATCGCCGGTACATCGCCTCGCCCGCCGGCGTGCTCGACCTCGCTCGCACCCCCGCCACCACCGCCCTCTTCCTCCCCGGCAATCCCCGCTCCTTCACCGCCACGCTCGAGTGGCGGTGGTGATCACGTCAGAATCTTCGAAACCGTAGTCTCCGCTTATGAAAGCGTCCTTCCTGTCTGTTCTCATCCTTGTGCTCGGGCTTTCGCAACTGAAAGGCCAAGACTATTGCACAGAGCCCCAGCGGTTCTTTGACGAACACTATGTTTTTCTGGTGCCCGAACATCTGGTGGAGCATGCACCGGGTTGGGAGAACACTGAGGGCTGTCCGCCCTTGAGCCAGGAGGCTGCCGCGAAGGTGGCAGTCCAATGTCTTGTCTCTGCGTTTCCGGAGATTCCGCGCTGGCGGATCGAATCCATCACACTCAAGCGCCGGTTTGCTGATCGCTGGATCTATCTTGTCGAAGCTAGCGATCACACCACTGCAGTGATCGGAACTCCTTGGCGGCTCACTGTTCCGGTGTTGCTTGATGGCGTCACCGTGGCGCCTGTTAAGGTTCCTGTGAATGAACACGAGTGACTAGTCGGTGGCCAGAGACCCATGCTCGCCGCCCTGCTCACCACTGGATTCTTCGCCGCGACGGCGGTGTTCGCGCGGCGGGCGGCGCTGGTGCTGGGGGCGACGGCGGCGAATTGCTGGCGGCTGGCGTTGGCGGCGGTGCTGCTCGGAGTATGGTCGTTGTTTTTCGGGCACGGGTTCGGCGCGGCTTTCGGTTGGTTCTTCGTGAGCGGGCTCGTGGGTTTCGGGCTGGGCGGGCTGCTGATGTTTCAGGCGCTACCGCGTGCGGGGACGAATTTGGCGAACCTCACCGTGCAATGCGGCGCGGCGGTGGTGGCCCTCGCGGTCGAGTGGGCGTGGCTCGGCGTGCCGGTGCCACCGGCGCAGCTGCTGTGCTGCGCGGTGATTCTGGGGGGCGTGGTGCTCGGGCTCGCACCGCGGAGTTTTCCGCAGTTCGCGCCGCGGGTGCTGTTGCTCGGTGCCGGGCTGGCGGCGCTCTCGGCGGTGGGGCAGGGCGTGGGCCAGGTGCTAAGCCGGAAGGCGTTCGCCGTGCTGCGCGCCGAAGGCGTGAAGGCCGATCCCGGCACGGTCACCTTCGAGCGCGTGCTGGCGGGGTTGCTCGTCGCCGTCGTGGCGCTGGCGGTGGCGCGTTGGTGGCGCCGAGCGAACGCGGCCGACACGGAGGTCGGCCCTCCAGCGGGAAAGGCAGCCCCAATCGAAAATCGGCAATCAAAAATCGGAAGTCTCCGCGCCGCAGCGCCGTGGGTTCTGCTCAACACCCTCCCGGGTCCGGTCCTCGGCGTCACGTGCCTCCAGTGGGCGCTGAGCCAGCCGCAGCTGCCGGCGGGCGTGACGCAATCCATCGTCGCCGCCGCGCCGCTGCTCACGGCGCCGCTGGCGTGGCAGCTCGGCGAGGATCTGCCGCGCGCCCGCTACTTCGCCGGTGCGTTGCTCGCCGTCGCCGGCACCGCCTCCCTCTTCTGGCCGTGGTGGCGGTAGCTGCGGGCCGCGGTGGTGCGGCGGCGGGGCCTGCGACCCGCATGGGTGCCGGCGCGCCCAACTGCAGGCATCCGCTCAACGCCCGTGCCGGGTGCGCCAAACGGGGAGTTTGTCGCGGAGGAAGGAGGCGGGCCACGTGCCGTACCAGTCGTAGCCGGTGCGGCGCTCGCGCTCGACCTCGCCAAAGGTGGCTACCCGCTGACCGCGCCGGTTGGCGAGCACGGGCTCGTTGGTCTCCAGATCGTAGAAACGCGCCCAGAGCGGCGGGGCGGCGGGATCGGGGACGAGGCGCCGGTCGTCGGTCGCGGTGTGGTATTCGAAGGTCACCGGTGGGGCGGCGAAGCGCTCGAAACGCCAGCCGTGGAGGGCCGACGCCTCCAGCCAGGTTGCGGCGCCTTCGACGGCGGCGACGATCTCGGGCGTGGGGCGTTCGATGGAGATCAGATAGCGAAGCACGTCGACGGTCTCGCGGCTGGTGATCGAGGGCAGCTCGAACGTGCGGCCGCGTGCCGGTGCGAGCGAGACGGGATCGTACTGGCCGGCCCAGCCGGTGAGGCGGCCGCGTTGGCGGACCTGGAGGTGTAGCACGGCGGCATCACCGCGTGCGACCGCGGCCCTGGCGCGTTCGCGCAATGCGGGTTCGACCCAACCGAAGGGTGGGGCGCCGGCCGCGACCTGGCGCAGCAGGCCGAGCACGTTGGGCGTGACGGCGTCGGCGAAAGTGACGAGGCCGCGGTAACCGGCGGCGTTGGGAAACGAATGAGGCCAGCCGCCGCAGGCGTGTTGGGCGGCGAGCACGTAGTCGAGCCCGCGAAGCGCGGCATCGCGGTGGCGTGTGTCACCGGTGATCTGGTACGATCCCGCGAGGTAGGCGATCTGCGGGCAGGTTGCGGAGTTGTCGAAACTGGCGTCGAGCTTGTCGCGATCGGCGGCGAGGGCGGCGCGTTCCTCCGCGGCGAGGAGGCGCAACGGGTCCTCATTCTCGCGCCAGCCGCCGTTCGCGCGCTGGTGGAGCAGGAGGTTTTCGGCGATGGCGGCGACCGCGTCAGCCGGCAGGCGCGGGTAGTCGGTGGTGCGGTGGGCGTTGCGCCAGTGGTGGATGCCGTCGGCGAAACCCTCGAGGGGCAGCGGGGAAACCGGGTCGGGCGGAGCCGGTGGCGCGGCCGGCGTGAGCGGCGCGGCGAGGGCGAACACGACGAGGGGAAGAAGCGGCCGGAGGCGAGCGGGGAGGCAACACGGCATACGGATGAGGCTGGCGCGGGTCCGAGGCGGGGCCAAATCCCGAAGTGGGCGGCCCCGGAGGGTGCGCCGTGGCTTGTGCGGCCTGGCGGGACCGTTAGCGTTCGTGGCATGGGCGACGAATCCGACTGGAAGAAATTCCGTGAGATCACGCCAGTGCTGCGTGAGCGCTACATCGCGGAGCGTAACCGACGGTTGGAACGGATCCTCGCCGACCCGGGGCGAACCGAGACGGAGCGGTTCTGGAAGGCGTCCGAGTTGCTGGAGAAGGAGGCGCGGGTTC
The DNA here is from genome assembly GCA_023446865.1 of Verrucomicrobiota bacterium. Taxonomy (GTDB): domain Bacteria; phylum Verrucomicrobiota; class Verrucomicrobiia; order Opitutales; family Opitutaceae; genus CAJCBL01. The sequence goes on from JAEXPL010000230.1 coordinate 6,625, forward strand.
TTCGGCGGTGCCTCGACGGGCATTCGCGTTCGAAGATGTGGTTGTACCTGCTGGAGATGAAGCGCGCCGGCATGCTGCGGCCGGAGGACATGACCGGGTTTAGCGAGAAGCTGCGCGGCGAGGTGTTCGACGACCCGCGGCGTTTCGACGCGGGCACGTGATTCGTGGGCGGCGCTGTGCGTCGCCGTGGCGAGACGGCACTCGGAATGACCAGGCCGGCGCTCAGCCGTAGAGGAACTCGGCGGCGCTGAAACGAGGTCGCGGCGAGGTGAGGAGGACTCGTGCATGGACCTTCCGACCGCTTAAGTCGACGACCGTCGACTTAAGCG
>JAEXPL010000252.1 GCA_023446865.1 Verrucomicrobiota bacterium
CTCTTGTGGGGTATCGGGTGGGGTGGGGTCGGGGGCGGGGCGGACGGTTCACCGCTTGTTCTGGCGATCGTCGCCCCCGCGTTCGAGCGCCCAATTGAGCAGGAGCGCCAGTCCGATGAAACCGGGGATGAGCGCGACCCACTTCACGCCGGCGGTGGGGATCAGGATGCCGAGGAAGATGTAGAACGCGAGACCGACGGCGACCGCGATGATCCCGCTACGGCGGTCGTCGCGCTCGGCGCGTTCGGCGGTGTTCTCGTCGAGCAGTTCGGGCGGCAGGGGCTGGCCCTTCTCCAGCGCGACCCGCAGGAGTTCGTGGCGCAGGCGGCGTTTCTGCAGCTTCTCGATGCCGCCGAGGATGATGGCGGTGATGGCGATACTGATCCCGGCGAGCGGTACGAGGTACGGGAAGATGCTGTTTTCGATGCCGGCGAACAGCGGAGACGGGGTGGAGAACGCGAGCAGTGGATTCATGGTCGGAGGGTGGTTTGCCAGTGAGTGGCAGTGAGGCCGGTGTTTGGATTCAAAAAAATGCGCGATGCTCGCACTTCCCCGCGACGAAGCGCGGTGTGCCGAGGCAGTCCATCTCGTAGCAGAACTTCGCGAAGTGCGTGGTGTCGCCGTCGAGCAGCAGCACGCCGGCATCCCATTTGGGGCGGAACTCCGGCTCGGTCGTCGCGGTGAGCAGGAACGGTTCCTCCGGCTGGAACACCACGCGCGGCGAGAGGTCGCGCGCGCCCTGGCCGGTGGGCGCAACGAAGAGGTCGGTCTTCGCCGGCGCCACCAGCTCCAGCGCGTTCGGCGCCGTCACGCGGCCCTCGGTCGCCGTGTTCTCGAGCGCGACCGGTCACGGCGACGCCGGCAGCACCAGCGGCTCCGGCAGCAGCCCGCTCTCGACCAGAGCACGCCCCCAGATCGCGTAACCGGATTCGGAGGGGTGCGTGCCGTCGGGCATCAGCTCCGCCGCCATCCGGCCCTGCGCGTCCAGAAACCGGGCACCAATGTCGAGAAACGTCGTCTTCGGGTCGCCCACAAACTCGCGCGCCAAGACGGCGTTGAGCGCCGCGATCGGCGCGCGGAAGAAATCGCCGGGCTGGTGCCCGCGCGGCAGCACACCCATCACCAGCACATGCGTCTCCGGGCTGAGCGCGCGGAGTTTCTCGCGGATCGCACGGATGGCGGCGGCGACTTCCTCGGGCGTGTTCGCACGGGAGTGCGGTGTGGCGGAGAAGTTGTTCGTGCCGATGTTGAGGACGACGAGCTTCGGCTTCAACCCGTCGAACTCGCCATGCTCGAGCCGCCAGAGCACGTTCTGGGTGCGGTCCCAGCCAAAGCCGAGGTTGAGCACGCGCCGCTCGCCGAACGTCGCCGCCCACGCCTGCGGGCCGTTCACGCGGTTCGCGTGCGGCTCGCCGGCCCAGAAGTGCGTGATCGAGTCGCCGATCAGGACCACCTCCGGCGCGGCGGTCGCGCGCGCCGCGAGCACCTCAGCGTGGCGCGTCCACCAGTTGTAAGGATCGTTCTCGAGCCGCGTCACGGGGACGACAGCCGTGTTCACCGCCGCGTCGAGCGACTGCGCTGCGGGCGTGGTGGCGAGCATCACCTCGCCATACACCAGCCGCGCGATGCGCCCCGCCGCCTCGGGGTCGGGGTGGATCTTGTCGGGGAAATGCAGCGCCGCGTCGGCCAGCGGCGTGTGGAGGTCGAGCAACGTGAGCTTCTCCTCGGTCGCCACTAGGCGGATGCGCGGCAGGATCTCGGCCACCAGCACGCTCTCGGCGATGCCCATCGCCTCGGGAAAGGCCGGCGGCGGCAGGCAGAGCACGATCTTCGCTTCCGGGTTCGCCGCGCGGAACCGCCCGATCAGGCCCCGGTAGCTGGGCACGAAGTCGTCGGGGTGCTTGGCGATGTTGTCGACCTTCGTGTCGTTGGTTCCGAGCGCGATCACGACGACGTCGGGCCGCCACGCCAGCGCCTCGTCGTGCGCCGGGCGCGTGCGGTAGGTGAAGTTGCCGGCGTCCATGAGCGTGGCCGCGCTCACGCCGAAGTTGCGCACCTCGTAGGCGTCGCCGAGCAGCCGCGCGAGCTGCGCCGGATAGGCGTCGCGCGCCGGCTCCTTGAGCGCGTAACCCGCCGTGATGCTGTCACCCACGCAGGCGACCTTCACCGCGGCGAACGCAAACGTGTGCGCGCCCACCACGACCAAGAGGAGGGACGCAAAGCAGGCGCGGGGAAAACGAAAGCTCATCATGATCGGCCCCTGTGTAGGCGCCGGTTGTCCGCGCGGCGAACCAGAATCGCCTCAGCGCGCGCTTGCCCGCCGCCGGCGCGTGTCCTGTGCTGCTCGTGTGCAGCTCTCCGGCATCCGCGCCATCACCTTCGACGCCGCCGGCACGCTCATCGTGCCGCAACCGTCGGTCGGCGCGGTCTACGGCGAGATCGGCCGCGCGCACGGACTCGCCGCAACCGACGACGAGCTTGAGCGCCGTTTCCACGCCGCCTTCAAGGCGCGTTACCACCTGCCGCGCCCGACCGAGGCCACCGAGGTGGTCTTCTGGCGCGACCTCGTGGGCGAGGTGTTCGCGCCGTGGGCCGACACCGCGGCGGCCGACCGGCTCTTTCCCGATCTCTGGGCGGCGTTCGCCGAGGCGCGCCGGTGGCGGCCGCGGGCCGACATGGCGACGCTCTTCGCGGCGCTGCGCGCCCGGGAATTCAAACTCGCGATCCTCTCCAACTGGGACTCGCGCCTGCACCGCGTCGTCGCCGGCCACGGCTGGCGACACTGGCTGGACCACGTCTTCGTCTCGGCGGACCTCGGCGTGGAGAAGCCGGCCCCGGCGATCTTCACCCACGCCGCTGCCGCGCTCGGCTGCGCCCCGCACGAGATCCTGCACGTGGGCGACAGCTGGGACCACGACATCGCCGGAGCGCTCGCCGCCGGCTGGCACGCAGCGTGGCTCGACGGCAACCGTGCGCCGGCCGATGCGCGTGCCTTGTCGATCCGCACGCTCGAAGAAATCCCGGGGCTACTCGCGTAGGGCGCTCCTGCAGGACGCCCGAGCCCGTCCGGCAGTCGGCGGGCCGTTGGCTGGAGGCTCGACCTTCGTCTCTCGACGCTCGTCGGCCCCCTCGCGCCTCACCGCTCGCGCAACACGACGGTCCACGCGATCTTGTCCTCGATCGCCTGGCGGTTCGGCTCCCAGAGCACGCGGGCGAAGCCGATCAGCCCGGTCGCCAGGCCCGCCGCGTAGCCGCCGTAACGCGTGAAGGCGTCGAGCGTGGTGAGCGGGCGGCCGTCGAGGCGCAGCACGCGCGTACCCACGATCCATTTGCCGAGGGTGCGGCCCCGCAGCCAGGCGAGACAGAGGGTGAAGTACACGCCCGCCCAGCCGAAGGTGAGGCCGAACGACCGGCTGAAGTCGCTGGCGGCATTGAGCCACGAGGAGCCGCGCACCGTCTCGCGCAGCCGCGTGTTCTCAGCCCGCAGGACCTCGATCTGGTCGGTGAGCTGGGTGTTCGCACGGCGCAGGTCCTCCTTCGTGGCGACCAGCGGCAGCTCGACCGGGGCGAGCACGGTGGCCGCCGGCGGCGGGGCCCCGAGGTGGAACGCCCCCGGCCGCACGAGCGGCCGACCGACCAGCAGGAAGAGCGCCGCCACCATCACCGCCGTGCCGAGCGCGATGAAGATCCACCGCACCACCGCCCAGGCCCGCGAAGGGCTCACCGCCCGCCCGCCCAGCGAGGCGATGGTGGCGCCCATGCCGACCGCCAGCAATGAGCCACTGAATACCGAGAGCGCGGATACGATGACCAGGTCGATCGCCATCGCCGCCAACCGTTGCCAATGCGCGGCGAGCCGGCGCCCCGCCAGCGCCGGATCGATGCGCACGGTCTCGAGGCGGAACGTCGCGCCCGCTCGTTTCTCGCCGGGAGCCGCGGCGGCGGAAGTTGGGGGCACGGGCGGCGGGATTGGATCGGCATCGCTCATCGGCGCGGATGCTGCCCCGGCGGCGCCGGCCGGCCAAGACGTAAGCGCGACCCGCGGGACCGACCGGCCCGGTGGATTTCCCCGAGGCCGCCGCTCGCAGGCGCAGAGTCTTCCGCCCCTAGCCTCTAGGGTGTTTTCCCCCTGCCGGCCGCCGGGGCATTACGATCATTTTCCTACCGGGAGGCTCAACCCGTTTTCAGCCCCGGCCGATAGGCAGGGCGTGATCGCCCTCGAACACCATCGTCAGATGACCTTCCTCCCGCCGCTTTCCGCGGAGCAGGAGTGTTCGCTGAACGACGCCCGCCGGGCCGGAGACGCCCAGGCGCGAGAGCACATGATCCTTTCCAACCTCCGCCTCGTCTGGCATCTGGCCAAGCGCTACGCGTGGAGCGGCATCGGCACCGACGATCTGTTTTCCAGCGGTATCCTCGGGCTCATTGCAGCGGTCGACACCTACGACCACGATCGCGGCCGCCTCGCGCCGCATGCGCGCATGCACATCCGCAAGGAGATGCTCGCGCTCATCGCCGCCCAGCGCTCGCTCCTCCATCTGCCCTCGTCGGTCAACTACCACGCGCTGCTCATCGCGCGCGCCGAGGCGTCGCTCACCGGCGAGCTCGGCCGCGAGCCCACCGAACTCGAGATCGCGCAGGCCGCCGGCCTCAGCCTGCAGCGCCTCCGCAACGTCCGCCAGGCCCTCGGCACCATCGTCTCGCTCGACGATCCGGGCGAGGACAACGAGGACGCGACCAGCCTCCACGAATCCCTCGCCGACGAGAGCGCCGAGACCGGTGAACAGGCCGCCTCGAGCAACAGCCGCTCGGAATGGTTGAGCAAGGCCCTCGTAAAACTCTCTACCCGCGAGCAGAAGCTGCTCCGCCGCCACTACGGACTCGACGGCCGTGGCGGCCTCCCGCTCGCCCGCGTCGCCGCCGAGCTGAGCATCAGCCGCGAACGCCTGCGCCAGATCGAGATCGCCGCCCTGCGCAAACTCCGCCAGCTCCTCCAGACCGACGGCGCGCATCTGGACGAGTCGCTCGGCCACGGCGGCTGGGATCAGCTCCTGCGCGAAGCCGGCCTGCGCCTCGCCGCCGCCTGAGCGCCACCGCTCGCCCGCGCGTCCGCGAAAGGGCCGCGGCTTGAAACCCCGCTCCGCCGCACCGTTCTCGGCTTCGGCGCCTTCCGCCCACGCCCGCCGGCGCCTCCGGTCTTTCGGCTCGCCGCCGCGCCCGCGCCGCGCACAGTCCGCCCTTCCACCGCCATGATTCGCGTCAACGAAAACTACCAGAAGCTCAAGGCCTCCTACCTCTTCGCCGACATCGCCAAGCGCGTGAACGCGTGGGTGCTCGCCAACCCCGACAAGAAGCTCATCCGCATGGGCATCGGCGACGTCACCGAGCCGCTCCCGCCCGCCTGCGTCGCGGCCTTCCACACCGGCGTCGACGAGATGGCCAAGCACGCGACCTTCAAGGGCTACGGCCCCGAGCAGGGCTACGCCTTCCTGCGCGAACTCATCGCCCAGCACGACTTCCAGGCCCGCGGCGCCAAGGTCGACGCCGACGAGATCTTCATCTCCGACTCCTCCAAGTGCGACGTCGGCAACATCCAGGAGATCTTCGCCAACGACATCCGCGTCGCCATCCCGGACCCGGTGTACCCGGTCTATGTCGACAGCAACGTCATGGCCGGCCGCACCGGCGCCAACGAGGACAACCGCTACGCCGGCCTCGTCTACCTCGAGTCGACCGCCGCCAACGGCTACGTGCCCGCGCTGCCCACGCAGCCCGTCGACCTGATCTACCTCTGCTTCCCCAACAACCCCACCGGCGCCACCGCCACCAAGGCGCAGCTCCAGGCCTGGGTCGACTACGCCCGCGCGCACAAGGCGCTCATCGTGTTCGACGCCGCCTACGTCGCCTTCATCCGCGACCCGCAGCTGCCGCAGTCGA
>JAEXPL010000272.1 GCA_023446865.1 Verrucomicrobiota bacterium
ATGTAAGACTTTGTCATCAGGGTGTCATGAACCCCGCGCCACCCGACACGAGAATCCCCGCGCCGCAGTTTGGCGGACGCGGGGTTGAAGCTCTTCGGGCGGCGCAGGCGATCGCCGCTGCGCGCTCCTCACTCCTTCGCCGTGAAGACGCGGAAGCTGTGCGGGAGGATAACGGCCTCGAAGACCGTCGTGCCTCGCTCGGTGCGGCCCGTGAACTCCTGGCCGCTCTGCTCGTCCCGCAGCTTGGTGAACTTGCCCGCGGTGGTGATCTTCACCGTCTCCTTCTGGTCGCGGAACGACTCGACGATGAACGCGTGGTTGTCGTAGGCGAAGGTGGCGACCTGCGTCGGCCCGTCGACGCGCACGAAGAGGTCCTTGGCCACGATCTCGCGCACCTTCGCCCAGACACCGGGCGGGTAGTTGTACAGATCGCCGAGGTTGTCGGGAATCGTGAGCACGAAGAGCTTCGCCTTGTTGTAGTCGTGCATGAGCAACACCGGGTGACCGATGCCGGCGGCGCGCGTCGTCACGATCTCCCACGAGGCGTTGGTCAGGTAACGCACCTCGGGCAGCACGATCGGCTCGGCGATGGTCTCGGTTGGTCCGAAGAACGCCGCAAACTGCCTCGCGGGCACGCGCCGTTCGGTGACCTCGATCTCCGCGATCTCCTCGATGCCCTTGCCGCGAAGGGCGCGGAGCAGACCCGAGGTGATGACGACATTCTTCCCCGCCTGCAGGTGCTTCTTGATCTTCGCGACGATCTCGCGATCGGCCGCCGCAGTCTCCGTGAGCAACACCGTCTGCGCCTCGGTCGGAAACTTCGGGTACAGCTCGATCGGAAGCCCGCAGTTGCCGAGGAAGTTGTGGACGAAATCCTCGCCGGTGGAGTGGAAAGGCTTGTAGGCGGCAATGCCGATAGGCTTGCCGAGCTTGCCGACGACCGAGTCGGCCGTCTCAAGCGCCTGGCCGGCGACTGCGGCGAGGGTCGGCTGCATCACCGGTATGCCGGCGGCGCGCGCCTGCGCCTTCGCGAAGTCGAAGCTCGTCCCCTGCCCCTGCCACGCCGCGCGGTCGGCCTCGGTGAGCGGCGTGAGCAGCTCGTGCAGGGCGAAGAGCGTCATCTCCGGCGCCTTGGCGAACATCGAGATCCAGAGCTGCTCGGCATAACGGTCGGCGTTGACGCGTCCGTACGGATCGACCCAGCCGCCGCCGTTGGCGCCGGGCTTGATGTTCTCGAGGTAACGGAAGACCTCGTAGCTGTGATACTGCTGGAGGTGCTGGCCAGTGGTGACCGGGTCACGCGTCTCGGTGCCGGTGTAGATCTGGTCGTAGAGCGGCGGCTCGTCCTCGAGGTTGTAGCCCGTGCCCTGGTAGTGTTCGTACCAGTTCGGATACTTGAGCGTCACCTTGACCTTCGGGTTCACCGCGCGGGCCGTCTTCAGGATCAGGTCGCGCGACACCTCCTTCATCAGATCGAGGCGGAAACGCGTCCAGCTGCGGTCGCCCTTGGCGGCCACGCACTCGTCGCAGGTGCAGCTGGTGAAGAAGAAGTCGTCGATGATGAAGTCGTCGAAGTTGCGCGCCGTGGCCTCGACGATCTGCTTCATCGTCGCGCGCTGGCCGGCCTGCGTGTAGCAGAACGTCTCGAAGAGGTTGGCCTCGTTGCGCACCGTGGCGATGCCGCCGGAGGCCTTGATCCCCTTCGCCGCGAAGAACACCTTGGCCTGCTGCAACGTGGCGTCGTCGATGATGATCAGGTCGCGGTGGGTCTCGAGGTAGACCCGGTCGACCTTGAGCTGGCGCTCGACAATCGCCCAGTTGTCCCGCAGCCACGCGGGATCCTTCATCTTCTGGACCTCGTAGGCGCGGACGTAGACCGCGACGCCGAAGTTTTGATACTGCGCGGCCGGTGCAACGCTCGGCAGCGCGCCGAGCAGGCCCAGCAGCAGCGGGGTGCGTTTGAGAAGCGACATCAACATAGGGGTATTGGTCAGCGGCGCCGACGGGACACTGGGGGGCTTGAGGCCGGTGCCGTTGTCGTCAGCAGGCCGCGAAGCGGGGCCGCCGTCAAACATCCCGCCCGCGCGGTGCAAAAAACCCGCATGCCGCATCATCTTGCGCCGCGCGCCGCCGGCTGCCCGCTTGACCCCGCCCCGGCCGTCCCGCATCGCCGATGCCGATGCACCTCATCCGCCCCTTGCCCCTGCTGCTGGCGGCCGCCCTCGCGGGCGTCGGCACGCTCGCCGCCAAAGCCCCCGATTTCGTCTCGCCCGAGGTCACCACCGACGGCCAGGCGACCTTCCGGTACTACGCGCCCGGCGCCCAAGCCGTTTCGCTCGTCGGCCTGCGCCGCCCCACGCCGTGGCCCATGACCAAGGGCGCCGACGGTGTCTGGACCCTCACCGTCTCCGGCCTCGCGCCCGACATCTACGGCTACAGCTTCGATGTCGACGGCGCCACGGCCCTGGATCCGCGGAATCGTTACATCAAGAAGTGGATCAACTCCGAGAGCGCCTTCGAGCTCCCGGGCGCGAAACCGCCCGCCTGGGCGCTCACGCCGGTGCCGCACGGCACCCTCGCGCGCCACACGATCACCTCGGCCGCCGCGGGCCGCGAATACTCGTTCCAAGTCTACACCCCGCCGGGCTACGATCCGCGGGGCAAGCAGGTCTACCCCGTCGTCTACCTCCTCCACGGTTACGGCGACGACGAGACCGCCTGGGCCGAGAACGGCCGCGCCCACCTCATCGCCGACAACCTCATCGCCGCCGGCAAGATGAAGCCGGCGATCATCGTGATGCCGCACGGCCACCCCATTCCGTATCCGTTCACCCGGTTTGAGGATTACTCCGGGCTAAACCACGCCGCGATGGAGAAGGTCGTGGTCGGCGAGCTCCTCCCCTTCGTCGAGCGCAACTACCGGGCGAGCAAGAAACCCGCCGGCCGCGCGATCGTCGGCCTTTCGATGGGCGGCGGCCACTCGCTCGGCATCGGCCTCGCCCACCCCGAACTCTTCCAGTGGGTCGGCGCGTTCTCCGCCGCCGCGCCGGCGGAAAACCTCGAGACGAAGTTCTCCGCCCTGCTCGCCGCCGCGAAGAAGAAGCAGACCAGCCCGAAACTCCTCTGGATCGGCATCGGCAAGGACGACTTCCTCCTCTCCCGCAACGACGCCTTCCGCACTTGGCTCGCCCAGAACCAGGTCCCCTTCACCTACAAGCTCACCGACGGCGGCCACGAGTGGACCTGCTGGCGCGAGTACGTCGAGGACTTCCTCCAGCTCACCTTCCGCTGAACAAGCCCACGACGGCTACGCCTTTCGCCTCCTTCCACGCCCCGGCCAAACGCCGGGGCGTTTTGCTGTCGGACAGAACCGGTGATTTCACGCCTGCGCTCCTTGGTCGTAGCGGCGAGGCTTCCGCGCCGCCCGGCGCCGGAATCAGCGGCCATCTCCCTCCAAAACCATTCCCTTTTCCGCCCCGAAACGGCAGTGACAACCTCGCCCGCCCGGCGCAACGTTTCCGCCTCATGTCCGCCGCCGCCGACACCACCGCCACACCGCCCGCCGCTCCTGCGGCGCCGGTCTCGCTGGCCGCGGTGGTCGCCGCGCACGGCAGCGTGCTCGTGCTCGATCCATGCACGATTCACGTGCAGGCGGGCCTGCTCCGCGCCGGACACGCGCCCGTCTGGCACTCCGGCGGCGACGACTCCAGCATCCACCTCTTCGCCGCCGCAGAGGTCTGCCTCGCGGCCGCGGGCCTGAAACCCAGCCAGGTCGGCGCCTACGTCTTCTGCGACGGCCCGGGCAGCCAGCTTGGTATCCGAACCGCGGCGATGGCGCTGCGCACCTGGCAGGCGCTCCGCACCGCGCCCGCCCCCGTCTTCGCCTACCGCAGCCTGCTCGTCGCCGCCTTGGCGCACGGGCACAACCATCCCGGGCCGTTCGCTGTCGTGGCCGACGCCCGCCGCGACAGCTGGCACGCCGTGCGCGTCGCCGCCGACGCTTCGGCCACCGATGTCCTGCGCGCCGCGCGAAGCGAGGTCGCCGACTGGCCCGAGCCGTTGCTCACGCCCACCGGCTTCCGCGCATGGGCGCAACCACCCCGCCCGGCCGGCACCTGCGACTACGACTGCGCTGCGATGTTCGCCACGCTCGCCGAGTCGCCGCTTCTCACACAGGTCGCCGAGCCCGAGCCGTGGCTCTCCGCCCCGATCACCTACAAGACCTGGACCGGCGAGCGCCACCGCGCCGCTTCCGCCTGATCGGGTCCCCTCGGTCCCGTTCGACCTATCCGTCCCCTGCCGTCACTTTTCCGGATGAACGCCCCCGACTCCCGCCTGCCCTTGCGTTGCTGGGCCGAAATCGACCTCGGCGCGCTCGAGCGCAACCTCAAACACATCCGCGCCGCCCTGCCCTCGCGCCTCAAATACGTCGCCGTCGTCAAGGCCGACGCCTACGGCCACGGCCTCCCGCAGGCCGCCGCGCGCCTCATGCACGCCGGCACCGACCTCTTCGCCGTCGCCAACGTCACCGAGGCCGCCGCGCTGCGCGAGCTCGGCCCCGGCTGGCCCATCCTCGTCCTCAGCGCCATCCTGCCCGACGAGGAACGCGCCGTCGCTGACAACGACCTCACGCCCGCCATCTCCTCCGCCGCCGAGGTCGAGCGGTTCAACGAGCTCGGCCGCCGCACCGGCCGCCCCATTTCCGTCCACCTCAAGATCGACACCGGCATGGGCCGCCTCGGCGTCTGGCATGCCGAAGCCCCCGCCCTCTACGCGCAGATCCGCGCCAGCGAGCACATCCGCCTCGACGGCATCTTCACCCACTTTGCCAGCGCCGACAGCGACTCGAAGTTCACCCGCCAGCAGCGTCGCCTATTCCTGGACACTCTGCGCAAGCTCCCCGGCCTCGACCGCAAGCGCCTCATCATCCACGCCGACAACTCCGCCGGTCTCGAGACGCTCCAGCGCCGCGGCCCGATCAACGCCGTGCGCGTCGGCCTCCTCCAGTTCGGCATCCTCCCGCACCCGAGCTCGATCCTCTCCGCCGTGCACGTCGAGCCCGTGTTCAGCTTCCACGCCCGCGTCGGCCTCGTGAAACGCGTCCCGCGCGGCACCGGCATCAGCTACAACCGCACGTACGTCACCACCCGCGAAACGACCATCGCGGTCGTCACCGCCGGCTACGGCGACGGCATCCCGATCTCCTGCAGCAACCGCGCGCAACTCCTCATCCGCGGCCGCCGTTGCCCCGTGCTCGGCCGGGTCACCATGGACCAGACCATCGTCGACGTCACCGATGCGCCCGAGGTCACCGTCGGCGATCAGGCCACGTTCGTCGGCCGCCAGGGCGAAGCCGAGATCGCCGTGACCGAGTTTGCGAAGTGGGCCGAGACGATCCCTTACGAGATCCTCTGCTCGGTCACGAAGCGCGTCCCCCGCGTCTACCGCACCACGCTCGGCACGTGAGCGGTTCTCCGCTTCCGCACGGTTCGCCCGAGCAGAAATCGATCCTCCGCGCGTAGGTCGCGCTTTCAGGCCGCCCCTCCGTCGGCTGTGCTCCCTGCTCTGCCCCGCCGCGGCCCCACCAGCTACTGCGAAACGCAATGGCGAGAGCTGGTCCGCCTTTCGTCCTCCTTCGTCTGCCGTCGCCCTCAGCCCTCCGTCGTCCGTCCTCCGTCCACGGTCCGCCATCGACCACCGCACCGCCGCCTTCGCCCTTCAGTCGCGGGTAAAAAGGCCGTTACCCTTTCGGTCCGCCGAACCCGCAGTTCGACAATCCGCTTCGCCGTCCTAGCGTGCCCGGCCGCACCTCAGCCATGCTTCCGCGCGCCCACCCCCTCACCGCTGCGTTTCTCGCGCTGCTCGCCAGCGCCACGCTCCTCGCCTGGTCCCCCGGCACCGGCTCGCCCGACGCCGTCCAAGGCTTCACCGTCACCCCGACGGACCGCACCGACGTCCTCGCGTTCTACAACACCGTCTACACCGCCTCCGAGGATTTCGCGGCCAACATGGATTGGACCGGCAACATCGCCTCCGGTGTCGCCGGCACCACCAGCGCCACGTTCAAGGACGACGTGCGTCGCCGCATCAACTTCTACCGCGCCCTCGTTGGCCTGCCCGCCGACATCACCTTCGACGCCACGAAGTCCGCCAAGGACCAGGCCGCCGCCCTGATGTTCTCCGCCAACCGCGCCATCCGCCACGACCCGCCCAACAACTGGACCTGGTATACCGCCGATGGCGCCGAGGCGGCCGGCAACTCCAATATCGCCATCGGCAACTACGGACCCGATGCGATCGACGCCTACGTCCGCGACGATGGCGAGACCAACACCCCCGTGGGCCACCGCCGCTGGCTGCTCTACCCTCGTGCCCAGGTTATGGGCACAGGCGATGTCCCGCCCTCCGGCAGCGGCATCTACATGTCGGCCAATGCCATCTGGGTCATCGGCGCCTTCAAGGCCTCCGCCCCCGCCGCCTTCATCGCCTGGCCCAACCGCGGTTATTGCCCGTTGGACCTCCTGCCCGCGCGTTGGTCGCTCTCCTACCCCGGCGCGAGCTTCGCCGCCGCCACGGTCACGATGACTCGCAACGGCACCAACGTCCCGGTGACCATCATCTCGAACAGCGAAACCGGCATCGGCGACAACACCATCGTCTGGGAGCCCTCGTCGCTGCCGACCTCCGCCCCCGCCGACGTGCCCTACAACGTCACGGTGTCCGGCATCACCGGCTCCGGCGTGCCCACTTCCTACGCCTACAGCGTGACGGTGTTCGATCCCGGCATCCTCGGCGACAGCGTGACCATCTCCGGCACCGCCTCGCCCGCCACCACCGGCGCCACCTATACCTTCAACGCCATCGCGCAGGCCGATGCCTACCAGTTGCGCGTCTCCTCCGGCAGCACCGCCTCCTGGACCGAGGGCGCGGAGGATGCCACCGCCACGCTGATCCAGTCCGGAACTACCGGCAGCTACCCCCTGCGCCACACCGCTTACAAGCGCACCGGCAGCAAAGCCTTCCACCTCACGCTTCCCGACTTCATCCACCAGTCCTTCGTCGTTCTGCGCGATCTCATCCCCAC
>JAEXPL010000291.1 GCA_023446865.1 Verrucomicrobiota bacterium
AGACGCCGCAGCCCATCGTCCGCAACGCCGCCCGCACCCCCGACGCCTGGGTGGAGATCGGCGAGTCCAAGGTCATCGAGTACATCGACATCTCCGACCTCGGCCGCGCCAGCGAACCCCCGCCGCCCGCCCCGGCCGAGACCCAACCCGCCACACCGCCCGCGACGAGCAAGAAGTGACTCGGGACGTCCCCGCTCACGCGCGCACCGCCGGGTGTTCCGCCAGTTTCTTCAACGCCCCGGCGAGCAGCGTCTTGCCGGGCTCGACGCGGTGCCACGGCGAGGCGCCGGAGGGATGCGGCAGTGGCAGCACGTCGAACGTGTGTCCGCGCCACGTGGTCGGAAAGACATGGCCGATGCGCTCCGTGAGCAGCGCCGGTTCCAGAAATTGGTTCATCGCGAGCTTCCCCACCGCCACGACCAGTTGCGGCTCCAGCAGCTTCACCTCCGCCTCCAGCCAGCGCGAGCAGGCTGCGATCTCGTCGTCGTCCGGCACGCGGTCGCCGCCCTCGGCCTTCTTGCCGGGGAAACAGCGGCACACCGCAGCGAAGTAGACACGGTTCCGCGTCTCGTCCTCGCTCCAGCCGAGCGCGGCGTTGAACCATTTGAAGAGCGTCTTCCCCGCCGTCCACGCGAACGGCCGGCCCAGCACCGGTTCCTTGTCGCCCGGCGCCTGCCCGACCAGCAGCACCCGGCTGCGCACCGGGCGTCCCACCACAACCGGCTTGTGCATCCGCGGGCAGGCGATGCACGCGCTCAGCTTCGCGAGGTGACGTTGGATCGGGTCTGCGGCCATGGCGCCACTCCAGCCACGACCACCGCCCGTTTCCAGCGCAGAAGTCCGCCCAACTCGCTCAGGCAACCGCGTTAACCGCAACCGACCTCCGGCGCTCTCGAGCCTCGACTGCCTGGCCCTGGCCTCAACCGAAGAACCGGATCGCGTCCTCCACGGCCTCGACGAAGCACTCGACCTCGGCGTGCGTGTTGTAGAGGTGGAAACTCGCGCGCGCCGAGGAGTTTAATCCCAGCTTCTTGTGCAGCGGCATCGTGCAGTGGTGGCCGCCACGGATCGCGATGCCGCGTTCGTCGAGGAACGTCGAGAGGTCGTGGGCGTGCACCCCGTCGATCACGAACGTCACCAGGCCCGTGCCGCCCTGCGCCGGCCCGAGCAGCGTGACCTTCGGCAGCTCGTCGAGCCCGCGCCTGGCGAGCGCGACCAGCTCCGCATCGTGATGGTGGATGCGCGCGCGGCCGACGGCGTCGAGATAGTCCATCGCCGCGTGCAGGCCGATCGCCTCCGCGATCGGCGGCGTGCCGGCCTCGAATCGCATCGGCGGCGCCTTGTAGGTGCTGGAGTCCCAGCGCACGATCTCGATCATCTCGCCGCCGCCGGGGAAGGGCGGCGTGGCCTCGAGCATCTCGTAGCGGCCGTAGAGCACGCCGCTGCCCGTCGGCCCGAGCATCTTGTGGCCGGAGCAGACGAGGAAATCGCAGCCGAGCGCCTGCACGTCCACCGGCAGATGGCCGGCGCTCTGCGCGGCGTCGACCATGGTGACGATGCCCTTGGCGCGCGCGCGTCGGCAAAGGTCGGCGACGGGGTTGACACAGCCGAAGACGTTCGAGACGTGGGTGAAGGAGAAGACCTTCACCTGCGGTGTGAGCAGCTGGTCGATCGCATCGGCGTCGAGCGCCCCGTCGAGCCCCTTGACCGGGATGAAGGCGAGCTTCGCCTTCTTGCGCTCGGCGAGCATCTGCCACGGCACGAGATTGCTGTGATGCTCCATCTCCGTGAGCAGGATGGTGTCGCCCTCGCCGATGTGGGCGTCGCCCCAAGCGCGAGCGAGGAGGTTGAAGCCCTCGGTCGCGCCGCGGGTGAAGATGATCTCCTCGCGCCGTTTGGCGTTGAAGAAGGCCGCCGCGCGGTCGCGCGCCGCCTCGTAAGCCGTGGTCGAGCGATGACTGAGCTCGTGAATGCCGCGGTGAACGTTGGCGTGGTCGTGCTCGTAGTACCGGCTGATCGCCTCGATCACCTGCACCGGCCGCTGCGCCGAGGCGCCGCTGTCGAGATAGACGAGCGGGTGGCCCTTCACCTGTTGGTTCAGGATCGGGAAGTCATCGCGAAGCGACGACCATTCGCGCTTGGAGAGATCGGGCAGCGGGCGAGTGTACGAAGTCATGAGCCGAGTAGCGCCGTTGACGGCGGGGCGGGAAGATGGGCGGCCACCGGCCCGGGCGCAAGTGCGGGAACCGGCCAGATGCCAGCCTGCGCAAGGTCCGCCACCGATGAACGAAGGTAATACCACACCCCGTCCAACGGAACCTTCGGTCCGCCGCCCAAGGCACCTTCGGTCGTAGGTCGCCCCTTCAGGGCGACCCGCCCGACAAGCTTCGAGCACTTTGCGTGTGCTCCGCGTCGCAACCGGTCGTGCTAAAGCAACGACCTACAACAGGCGCAGCCCGATCGATTGGCTCCCGCGCTCGTCTCTCGCCGCTCGCCTCTCGTCCGCATCATCCCGCCTCAGCCGGCGGCGGGCACGCGTTTGAGCACCTCGATGCAGGCGCGCGCGTTGTGGTAAGGGGCATTTCCACGGACCCATCTTCTGGCTGTCGGCGCACGCCGGATAGTCCGGATACACCTTCGAGTACTTGGACCGTGCAGCGGTACTGCACGCTCAGATTCCGAGGGCACGGCGCGCCTCGCGCGGTGCGATCAAGTCGATGTACGCCTTCAACTTCGCAACCTTGGGACTGTACGCAGCGAAGAAATCGATCGCCGGTCCCGGATTCCATTCACACAAGACGAGCTTCCCGCGCCGAGTTGTGATCGTAATTTCGTATTCGGCGCCATCGCGGATTTCGGGAGGAAGCTCGCTGTCCCGGCCGGCGAGAGCTTCTTTCACCAAACGCTCAGAAATCGGCTCAACCTCCGCCTTCCAATCGAAAGGCTCGAGATCGATCGCCTCCAAAGCGCCAACGACATCAGCAGCAGACGATCCAACAGAGAAATGCTCAACCACCTCGCCATCCTCGAGACGATAGCCATCGAGAGACGGTCCGTTGGGAAAACGTTGGTCTCCGATATAGAGGAGCCATCCGTTCGCGCGTTTGGCTGGACCGCCAAATGCGCTCTGCGTCATGCGGATCGCAAAGACAGGCTCGCCGGCTGGCAGTGTCCAGCGTGGGGCTGAAGCGCAGCCCGCGAGTACCAAGGGAAGAACCATCCCAAGGAGCCCTATGGCCCCGCCATGCCGGAGGACTGCCCTCAACATAACCATCCCTTTCGCGGGATCCGCCAAAACGAGACTGCGCTGAAGCGAGTACAGGCGGCATTCACAGCATTGGCCATGGTTGCGAGCATGGCAGCAGCGTAGTTCCGCTCCAATCCCACTCAAGGGAATTGCCGTCGGCAGCGGGTGCAGCGCCGACTCGGCGAGCAACTGGCGCGGGCACACTCCGTCGCGCCCGTGTTTCCGATTGTAGGGGCTGAGCTTGCTCAGCCCGTTAGGCGTCGCTCTTGCATCGCGATGCGAGCCAGCTCGCACCCTACAACGACTCCATGCCCCCCGCCTCAGCCCGCGGCGGGCACGCGTTTGAGCACCTCGATGCAGGCCCGGCCGTTGTGGTACGGGCATTTCCAGGGACCGATTTTCTGGCTGTCGGCGAAAGCCGGATAGTCCGGGTACGGCGCACCCGCCCGATCGAGGATCGCGAACCACTCGCCGTGCTTCCGGTCGATCACGTGGCGTTCGACAAAATCCCAGGCGCGCACCGCCGCGCCCAGGTGCGCCTCGCTGCCGCCGATCTGGTACGCGTTGAGGAAACCGACCACGGCCTCGGCCTGCGGCCACCAATGCTTGTCGGTGTTGAGCGGGCCGGTGGCGTCGCCGTCGTAGAGCACCGCGCCGTCGGCATCAAGACCGTGGGCCAGCACGCCATCGGCCAGAGCGAGGGCGACCGCCTTCGTGCGCGCCTGCAACGCCGGATCGCCGACCGCCACCGCCGCCTCCCAGAAGAGCCAGCTGGCCTCGATGTCGTGCCCGTAGGAGAACTTCGGCAACAGCGAGCGCCACTCCAGATCGAAGAACAGGTCGCAGTGCGTGAAGGGCTGCGCCGACACGACCCGATCGAGCACCGTCGTGAGCAGTGCGCGCAGCGCGGCGCGCACCCGTTCCTCCGGCCAGGCGCGCAGCAACGCCGTGTAGGCCTCGACGATGTGCAGCAGGGTGTTGTTCGACTTCGGGGAGTTGAGGTCCTTGTCGCTCAAGCGCATGTCCGCGAGCGGGCCCCAGTCGGCGTCGAGCGCCTCGATGTAGCCGCCGAACCTCGGCTCGCGGGCATGTTGCTCGATCAGCGCGAAAACCTCCTTTGCCCGCTCGAGGGCGAGCTGGTCGCCGGTCGCCTGGTACCATTCGGTGAGCCCGTAGATGCTGAAGGCCTCGGCGTACACCTGCTTGCGCGCCGACTGCGGCCGCAGGTCGCTGGTGAGGCTCCAGTAGAAACCGCCGTGGCGGGTGTCGCGAAACGGCCCGTCGAGTAGCGCGAGCGCCTTGCGGCCGACCTCGAGCCACGCCGGCTGAGGGTCAAGTCGCGCGGCGGCGGCAAACGTCCACAGGATGCGCGCGCAGAGCACCACGTGGCGCGGCACGTCGTCGAACTCCCGCAGATCGTGGGTGACGATGCCGACGAGGTTTCCGTCGGGCTTGAACGCGCGCTGCGCCCAGAACGGCAGGATGTTGCGGGTGAGATCCGCCTCGGTCCGGCGGCGGAGTTCGGAGAGGGATGAAGCGCTGTTGGCCATGCAGCCGCCCACCGTAGCGGGCCCGACCTCGCTGCCAAGCCCGCCGCGCCGTCGCGGGTGCTTTCCCGGTTGAGACGCCGCGGTCGTGGGCCGACCGGTGCCCCCGCCGATGAACACGCCCACCGGAATCTCCGCCGCCGGCCGCCGCACCGGGCGTTGCCAACGCGTCCTCCTCTGCGCGCTTCTCGCCGCCGGTCTCGCTCGTGACATTCTCGCCCTGCCCAACCCGCCGATCTCCGGCGCCACCGTGATCGGTCTGCACAGCGCCTCCGCCGTCCCAGCCCGTGCCACCCGCACCGAGCGCATCCTCGCCTCCGCGTCACCGCCGCCCCGTGGCACCGCCGGACGCGCCGAGCTCCAACTCGGCCTCCGCCCAGCCGCGTACCGCGGCGCAGCGTTTGCCGCGTTCCAGCAGGGACACGGCGGAACACGCGGCGCGTGAGATCACAGGCGAACCCGTGTTCGCACCTGCCACCGGACTCCGATGGCGGGTCGAGCTTCACGCCCACCAGCCGACCACCAACGCCGCCGGGACCAGGCGCCCCAACTGCTCCCACCCAGCCACGCCCCAGACGCCCGCAGTCGGAGGACTGCTCCTCGGTCAAAATCCGTTCAAGCAACCGTGAAGCGCAGGTAAGCTTCCACCGCCGCCCACAACCGGGGACTTCCGCGTTTGCGGTTGGTCCGTGGCTGTAGCCCATTGCCGGCGCGGGTGTCCGCCTGCCCGCGTCGCTCGTTCATCATCCATCGTACCCAAGCCCGGCCATGCCTCCATGTCTCCAACCATTGGAATCTGTCGCTGCGCCGCCGCGCTGTGCGCGATCGGGCTGAGCCTCGCTCCGCTCGCCTCCGCCCAGATCACCAACCTCCTCGCCCGCCATCACGCGGGACAAACCATCCTCACCTGGACCGAGGCGCCCGCCGTCGCTGCCGCCATCCCTGAGTCGATGACGATGGACGAGGTGCGCGCCCTCCGCACCGCCCAGCAGGCGACGAGCTATCGCGTCTACCGCTCGCCGGCGCCAATCACCTCCGTGGCCGGCCTCACACCGATCAAGACCGTCGGTGTCCTCAGTGGTTGGAACACCGAGTTCTACGGTCGCGAGAACAACAACTCCCACACCGGCGCCAGCTTCCGGTACGTCGTCGACCGCGAGACCGGCGACACCCCCGCCACCCAACTCTCCCGCGACACCGCCGTCTGCGCCTACAACCCGCCCGCGGCTGGCCTCGCCTACTACGCGGTGACGACCGTCGTGAACGGCGTCGAGAACACCGCCCTCTCCGCCGCCAACACCACCTCGCTCGTCGAGACCGTGAGCGACGGCGTGCCGATCCTCCAGCGCGTCGAGACCCGCACCAACTGGTACTACACCACCGGCATCTCGACCCACTATTTCTTCACCCGCTGGGAGTCCCCGCCGCGCTCCAACACCCACGGACGCGCGCTCGACTACATGGTGGTCGTGCCCGCCAAGTACAACCCCGCCGCGCCCATGCCGGCCGTCGTCAGCTTCCACGGCTGGGGCGGCAACATGCAGGGCATGTCGTGGTGGTTCAACTTCGATGCCGGCACCATCGTCGTCACCTCCAACCAGGAGCCCTACGACTGGTGGACCGGCTACCACGAACTCCGCGACCTCGGCACCCGCTCCCAGGCCAACTGGCGGAACGGCGTCGTCCGCCCTTACACCCAGAACCGCATCAACAGCTTCTTCGACTTCGTCGCCACCCGCTGGAACATCGACCGCTCCCGCACCATCCTCTCCGGCGTCTCGATGGGCGGCTCGGGCTCGATCATGTACTCGCTCCGCCAGGCCGACCGCGTCGCCTGGTGCAACTCCTGGGTCGGCGTCCACATCCCCGCCGAGTCGCCCACCTTCCTCAGCTCCTACGTGGGCAGCTACGGCGACCTCGCCTGGAACATCCTCTTCGAGGACGGCGCCACTCCGGCCTTCTCGTGGTTCGACGACGACTGGTACCTCCGCCACCACGTCGCGCAGGACACGCCCTTCCTGACCTTCTCCAACGGCAAGAACGACACCGGCATCGGCTGGTCCCAGGCGGCGAAATTCGCCCGTGCGCTCCAGGACACCAAGCGCCCCCACATCTTCCACTGGGGCCAGAGCGGCCACAACCAGCGCGCGATCTGCCCGCCCAACATCGACGGCGTGCGCGAACAGGCGATCAACCCCATCGACATCCGCA